>NZ_JBPCUJ010000013.1:0-4584 GCF_051011215.1 Lutimonas sp. | reverse complement strand
AATTAAAAAAGAGCCCTTGCTGCATTCAATTCAAGCCTATTTTAAATACCTTATTGCTTCTAAAAATCAGTATGGTGTGCATTCTCCATTTCTTTTCGATTATCTCACCAAAGGATTAATGCAGGATCAACTTATACCGATAGACAAAGCGGTTTTATTCAGAAAAAATGTACGTTCTGACCGAAGAGAAATTCAAGTAACAGATTTTGGTGCCGGTTCCAAAATATTTAAAGATGGGCACAGACAAATCTCAAAAATTGCGGCAACTGCTGGAATGACTTCAAAGAGGGGTACATTACTAGCTAAAACCACATCGTATTTTAAACCAAAAAACATACTTGAAATCGGAACTTCCTTAGGTATTTCAACAGCTTTTATGCATGTCGGAGCACCAAATGCAAAAATTACAACTTTAGAAGGTTGTCCGTCGACCGCAACGATAGCCAAAGAATATTTTGACAATTGTGATTTCAAAAATATTGAAGTCGTCACAGGTGAATTTAATTCCACCCTTGATGGAGTACTTAAAAACAAAAACTATGATTTGATATTTTTTGATGGCAATCATCAAAAACAACCCACGCTAGACTATTTTAAAAAATGCTTGACGGCGGCTCATGAAAGCAGTGTTTTTATATTCGACGATATCCATTGGAGCAAAGAAATGGAATCCGCATGGGAAGAAATAAAAAATCACCCAAAGGTCACCTTAACCGCAGACACATTCAAATGGGGACTGGTGTTTTTTTCAAAAGGTAGAGAAAAACAACATTTCACCTTGCGGATTTAATCCAACCTTAAATCGTATTGTTGTGATATAATATACTTATTTTTGAAGAAAATTGTCTGACAATGAAAATATATACAAAAACCGGTGATGATGGTAAAACCTCATTGTTCGGTGGCACGCGGGTTCGAAAAAGTAATTTACGGATAGATGCCTATGGCACCGTTGATGAACTGAACTCTTTTATAGGTCTTGTAAAAGATCAGGTGGATGATGAATTTGTAACAAAGGATTTGTTGCGGATTCAAAACAAATTATTTGCTTTAGGAGCTATGCTGGCAACTCCCATAGAAAAACAGAAGCTCAAAGATGGAACAGATCGGCTGAAGATTGAAAAAGTGGAAGCAGATGAAATTACATATTTGGAAAATCAAATGGATGTAATGGATGAAGACCTGGAACCCATGAGACATTTTATTCTGCCCGGAGGTCATTCCGTTGTGTCATTCTGTCATATTGCAAGATGCGTTTGTCGCCGAGCGGAAAGAATTACCGTAGAATTAGCTGAATCTGAAGAGATTAACCCTAACATTATTACTTATTTGAATCGATTATCAGATTATTTATTTGTGTTGGCACGGAAATTGACTAAAGATTATAAGGTAAAAGAGATTCCTTGGATAGGCTGATTTATCAGTACTTAGGAAGACTTTTAAACCATAAAAAAACACGTTCTTTTGACAGTGAAAAAATAGTAATTAAAAACCTTGCTTTTTTCAGTAAAAAAATTACTTTTGCAATTCAAATTAATTAATATTCAATTATGTATTGGACATTAGAACTAGCATCTTATTTAAGTGATGCACCTTGGCCGGCAACAAAAGACGAGCTGATTGATTATGCAATAAGAACCGGAGCACCTTTAGAAGTTGTAGAAAACTTACAGGCGCTCGAAGACGAGGGTGAGAGTTACGAGATCATCCAAGAGATTTGGCCGGACTACCCAACGGATGAAGATTTCCTTTGGAATGAAGATGAATACTAAAAACAAAGGTCTCTAACGAGGCTTTTTTTTTTACCCGTCATCAAAGTGCAGTTGATCATCTTTGCACATGAATGTCGGAAAACAGATACTGATGCAACATCAGTTTAACAATATTTTAAATTATGAGTTTATTAAATTCAGTACTTAAGGCTTTTGTCGGAGACAAAAAGAAAAAAGACCTTAAACTTTTACAACCACTGGTAGAAAAAGTTCGCTCTTTTGACAAGGCCATGGAAAGTTTATCTATTGATGAATTACGAGAAAAAACGACTTCTTTCAAAAAAACCATCGCTGAGGCGATTCAATCCTACCAAGAGCAAATTGCAACACTGGAAGCGGAGATAGAATCAGCAACCATAGATAGAAAAGAAGCTATCTATAAAGAGATCGATCAATTAAGAGATGAATCCTATGAAGCTTCCGAAGCGGCATTAAACGAGATCAGGCCTGAAGCGTTTGCTGTGATGAGAGAAACAGCCAGAAGATTTTCCGATAATGAAACTTTAAAAGTAAAAGCTACTGCATTCGACAGAGAATTGTCTTCTCATGACTATGTGAATTTAGAGGGCGATGATGCCCTATGGTCAAATACCTGGAATGCAGCAGGAAAACCTATTACCTGGGATATGGTTCATTATGATGTGCAGTTAATTGGTGGTGCTGTTTTACATCAGGGTAATATTGCCGAAATGATGACGGGTGAAGGTAAAACCTTGGTTGCAACCCTGCCCATCTATTTAAATGCTTTAACAGGAAATGGCGTACATGTAGTTACGGTGAATGATTATTTGGCCAAACGTGACGCTGCCTGGATGGGACCTATTTTTGAGTTTCACGGTTTAAGTATTGACTGTATCGATCATCATAAACCAAATTCTGACGAAAGAAGAAAGGCTTATTTGGCTGATATCACCTATGGAACCAATAATGAATTTGGTTTTGATTATCTGAGAGATAATATGGCGCACTCGCCGAAGGACCTTGTTCAAAGACCGCATAATTATGCCATTGTAGATGAGGTGGATTCTGTTTTAGTTGATGACGCCAGAACGCCGCTTATCATCTCTGGAGCCATTCCTCAGGGAGACCGTCACGAGTTTAACGAATTGAAACCAAAGGTAGATGAGCTGGTTAGAATTCAAAACAAATACCTGATTGGAGTCTTAGCGGAAGCTAAAAAATTAATTAGCGAAGGAGATACCAAAGAAGGTGGATTTTTATTGTACCGCGTTTTTAGAGGATTGCCTAAGAATAAAGCACTGATCAAATTCTTAAGTCAGGAAGGCATCAAACAATTACTGCAGAAAACGGAAAATTTCTACATGCAGGACAACAACAGGGAAATGCCAAAGGTGGATGAAGAACTTTTGTTTGTGATCGAAGAGAAAAACAACTCCATTGATTTAACAGACAAAGGAATTTCTCATCTTTCCGGAGACAATGAAGATCATTTCTTTGTACTACCTGATATGGGAATTGAAGTTGGAAAAATTGACGCCAAAGAACTTTCCCCCGAAGACAATGCACGGGAAAAGGAAGAATTGTACAGAGATTTCAGCATCAAAAGTGAGCGTATTCATACCATGAATCAGCTGCTTAAAGCCTATACTCTTTTTGAAAAAGATGTAGAATATGTAATCATGGACGACCAGATAAAAATTGTTGATGAACAGACGGGTCGTGTGATGGATGGAAGAAGGTATTCTGACGGGTTGCACCAGGCCTTGGAAGCAAAGGAAAATGTAAAGATTGAAGCGGCTACACAAACGTTTGCAACGATTACCCTGCAAAATTACTTCAGAATGTACCGTAAGTTGTCAGGTATGACGGGTACTGCTATTACAGAGGCTGGTGAATTCTGGGAAATTTACAAATTGGATGTAGTTGAGATCCCAACCAACATGCCTTTGATCAGGGATGATAGAGAAGATCTTATTTACAAAACAAAAAGAGAGAAATACAATGCTGTTATTGATGAGATCAATAATTTAGTAAACCAGAAACGACCTGTACTTGTAGGTACCACCTCGGTTGAGATTTCTGAACTACTGTCTAAGATGTTGTCCATCAGAAAAATTCAGCACAATGTGTTGAATGCAAAATTACACAAAAAAGAAGCCGACATTGTTGAGTCTGCAGGGAACCCTGGTGTGGTAACCATTGCGACAAACATGGCTGGTAGGGGTACTGATATTAAGCTATCAAAAGAAGTTAAAGACGATGGTGGTTTGGCCATTATAGGTACTGAAAGACATGATTCAAGACGTGTTGACAGGCAGCTGCGTGGTCGTGCCGGTCGTCAGGGAGATCCTGGATCGACACAATTCTATGTATCACTTGAAGACAACTTAATGCGCCTTTTCGGTTCTGAAAGAATCGCCAAGATGATGGATAAGATGGGGCTAAAAGAAGGTGAAGTGATTCAACATTCAATGATTTCCAAATCTATTGAAAGAGCTCAGAAAAAAGTAGAAGAAAACAACTTTGGGATTCGTAAACGTTTGTTAGAATACGATGATATTATGAATGCTCAAAGAGAGGTTATTTATAAAAGAAGAAAACACGCCTTGTACGGAGAACGTTTGCAGGTAGATATTGTAAATATGATTTATGATACCTGCGATTCAATCGTGCTGAATAACAAAATGATGAATGATTATTCAAATTTCGAATTTGAATTGATCCGCTTCTCTTCTACCACCTCTCCATTTTCTAAAGAAGAATTTGAGAGTAAGGATGAAAGAGCCTTGGTAGATGAATTGTTCGAGGTGGTTTACAAGCATTACCAAAATAAGATTGAAAGAAGTGCCGT
>NZ_JBPCUJ010000012.1:0-10851 GCF_051011215.1 Lutimonas sp. | reverse complement strand
TTTTTCTGATGCCCTTCTTTATCTCTTGACACCCATAACCCTACGCCAAGAATTAATATTGCATAACATATAAATATTACGTAATCTAATAGTTCAAAATTCCCTGTCATTTTTTTGGATTTTAATTGGTTTTCAAATAATGAGTTGTACTTAGTGATTTCAAGGTGTCTGCAGCCTGTTCTGCAGTAATATCCCTCTGTGGATTCGCGAACATTTCGTATCCGACCATGAATTTTTTGACTTCGGCTGAACGGAGTAAAGGTGGATAAAACGACATATGAAAATGCCATTCTGGATGCTCCTGATCCGTTGGGCTTTGATGAATTCCTGATGAATAAGGAAAAGAGGTTTCAAAAAGATTATCATATTTCGTTGTCAAATCTTTTAGAATAGCAGCGAAAGCTAGTTGTTCGTCTTCGTTTAGTTGTCCTATGTGCTGATGATGTTTTTTTGGAACAACCATGGTTTCATAAGGCCATACTGCCCAATATGGAACCAAGGCAACAAAATGATCATTTTCTAAAACAATTCTTTCATTTAATTCAATCTCCTGTTGAACATAAGCTGATAATAAACTTGCTCCATTTGTCTCCCAGTATGCTTTTTGTTGCTTCTGTTTGTTTAAAATGATTTCAGGAATTGAACTCTGTGACCATATCTGGCCGTGTGGATGAGGATTACTGCACCCCATTATATCGCCTTTATTCTCAAATATCTGTACATGAGTAATTTGTGGCAAGGCTCCCAGTTCCAAGTATTCTCTTTGCCATAATTTTACGACCTCATGAATCTCATTAACACTCATTAGGGGCAATGTCAACGAATGATCTTCTGAGAAGCAAACAACTTTGCATATGCCTGTCTCTCCAGCAGCTTCCAGTAAGCCTTTTTTATATGAAGAAGTATTACTTCCAGGGAATACAGCAGCAAAATCATTAATAAAACTATATGTCCCAGAATAGTCTGGATTTACTTCGCCACCTGCTCGTGTATTTGTTGGACATAAATAACACGTTTCATCATACGATGGCCTCGTGACATTAAGTATTTTATCCGTCTTACCTTGCCAGGGACGTTTGGTTCGGTGAGGAGATACCAAAACCCACTCATCGGTCAGTATATTATATCTTCTGTGGGGTTCGTTATTAAAGTTATTTTGCATTTGATTCTATTTTGGAAACTCCATTACTTATTTTCACTTTTATAGGGGATAAATCCAGATCGAATTTCTCTTGATAAGCAGCCGTCGCATTTTCAATAAATGCTTCTACCTTATCGGTAAGAACCAAGTTGATGGTGCATCCTCCGAATCCGCCTCCCATCATTCTTGAACCAATTACGTATTCAAGGTCTTTAGAGAAATCAACTAAAAAATCAAGTTCCTTACAACTCACTTCGTACATATGTTGAAGTCCGTTATGAGACCCGTAGAGACAATCACCAAACCCTTTGAGGTCATTCTGATCAAGACATTTCGCTGCTTTTAAAGTTCGGCGGTGTTCCTCGGAAACATAAAGCGCCCTATTAAAAACCTTTTCAGGTAAGATCTGTTTGAATTCTTGTACAACTTCAGGTTCAATTTCAGCCAATGATCTGTATTTCGGATATTTCTTTTGAATGGCTGCCAAGGCCGTATTGCATTCATCTCTCCTCACGTTATACTCACTGCTGGCTAAACTGTGGGATACATTCGTGTTGAGAAGCAGCACCGTATAGGGAGAAAAATCAGCAGGAATTAATTTATATTCCAGCGTCTCACAGTCTAAAAGAATAAGACTGTTTTCCTTTCCTTTCACCACAGCGAATTGATCCATAATACCGCACTTTGTACCCACAAAAGTATGTTCGGCGTCACGTGATAGTTTGATCATTTCAAGATCGGTTAATCCTATGTCAAAAAGCTCATTTAACCCTTTGGCAACACCACATTCAAGGGCCGCTGAAGAACTGATTCCTGAACCAAGTGGCAAATTACTTTCAATGATACAATCGAACCCCTTAATTAACCCGGGTTTTAAAACATTGATATGGTAAATTACTCCTAAAATATAGTTCTGCCACTCTGTTTTACTTCTTGAAATTTCATTGAGATTGATTTTAAAACTACTTTTAAAATTACTAGAAAGGATCTCACAAGTATTCGAATGGTTCTTTCTGAATTTAAAAGTTATTTTTTTATCGATTGCAGCAGGCAAAACAAGTCCCCCATTGTAATCAATATGCTCGCCTATTAAATTGATTCTCCCTGGAGAGTCAATTTTAATGTCGGTTTGAAATGAATTGACGTCTAACATTTATTACTTTTTACTTTTTTTCTTATTCTGTACCTTAATTAAGCTGACACTTTTACATTGAACTAAGGAATTTTATAAACACCCTGACAAGTGAC
The DNA here is from genome assembly GCF_051011215.1 of Lutimonas sp. Classification (NCBI taxonomy): domain Bacteria; kingdom Pseudomonadati; phylum Bacteroidota; class Flavobacteriia; order Flavobacteriales; family Flavobacteriaceae; genus Lutimonas; species Lutimonas sp. The sequence goes on along the minus strand of NZ_JBPCUJ010000012.1, from coordinate 8,462 downwards.
ATATTAAATTGATCGCCTGATAATTAAGCGATTAGGATTTTCAATTTTTAAATTTTCATTATTCAAAATCATCTCAGCCAGTCTTTTCCCCATGGCATTAAAATCAGTTGAAATAGTGGTAATTCCTCCTTCAACTATTTCCTTTAATAAGGTGTCATTATATGATATGATGCCGATTTCATTTGCCAGCACCAAGCCTTCCTGTTTAATTTTTTTGATTATTTGTATCAAACTTCTATCGTCAGGAATAATATAAATTTCTCCAGCTATTGGTTTTCTTGATTCCAAAGAATCAACTATTTCGTATTCGATTTTATTTTCTCCACAAAACATTTTAAAACCTTTTGACAGGCCTTCAGGTTGTTTATACTGATCGAACAACAGTATGATTTTCTGATAATTTGCAATAAATTTCAATGCATCGGTAAGACCAGAATACATATCCTTTTCAAAATTTTGATAAACGGCTGGATAATTAGACAAATCATCATGGGTTTGATCCAGAATAAAGACCTTGTCAGAAGGTAGTTTATCGATCACCTGATGGGTGTTTTCTAAATTAGCAGGCATGATAACGAAGTAGCTGTAGTCTCCAATATTGTCATAAATCAATTTGCTAAAAATGCTACTATTAAAGTGATGGAAAAATATATCAACCTGGATATGATCTCCCAGGTTGGCAAGAAATGAATTGTACAGATCTTCCTTAAACGAGTTGAGTTCATCAAACAATAAAAATATTTTTTGAGTTACCATGACATCTTCGCTGGCAACGTAAAAACCTTTGCCTGCGACAGATTGAATAATACCCCTGTTTTTCAATTCATTAAATGCCGTAAATACGGTATCTCTCGAAACCTTGTGCTTGATCTTGATACTATTCAGTGAAGGTAATTTATCTCCTTTTTTTAACGTTCCACCAACAATCGCTTCTTCAATAGAGGCGATGATCTGTTTGTACTTTGGTTTTCCGGAATTATCTTTGATTGAAACTATACTCATGCAGCAAATATAGAATAAAAATCGAATAAACCGTACCTGTCCGTACCAGTTTGAAAAATATTTTTCAATTGACCAGAATTATGCGCTTATTTCTCAAAAATAATCGCAGTGAACTTCTTAAAAAAACTGATGATTTCTCAAAGGTGATGACACACCTTTTTTAGCACCGTATTGACAAATGCCAAAAATAACGGTGGTTAGGATAATAATAATTGGTTAAAAACTTTGAACTCGGATTATATTGGCATTACCTCTTTTTGCTTCATAAAGCCCGATCATTTCTTCCAACTTATCAAAAGATTTTCGCAAGATTGACTGATCATTTACGTCAAGTCATTAATCTAAAATGGTGACGTAAATTGATCTTAAATCAATGTTGATTATTAAATCTTCGTTTGCATCGAGCCTCAAGAGATTAGACGTTTCATTGTAAACCCTATTTTTTAAGCCTTCAACTCTTACATTAGTATATTGAATCGAATGAGAAACTAGTATTTTTCAAGGCTCGTCAGCTCCGGATTTCCCCCTCTGTTTCCGCAGCCTGAAGCAATATAAAGTGAACCTTTATAATAAATTAATTGGGTACCGTGTCTTCCGTTAATTAAAGATGGATAGTCAGTCCATTCCCCAGTCAAAACGTTCAGCGCCTCAACTTCATTATGGGCTTTTACCTGAGCACTACTTTCGCCTCCTGCAATGATTAACTCATCATCAATTGCGATGGCAGCATTTCCTGCACGACCAGTTGGCAAAGTGGTTTCCAAAGTGGTCCATTCAGCAGTTCTAAAATCAAACACATCAATTTTATTCTCTGTTAATTCAAAAAATTCTTCTGTTTTCCCAGAGCTGATTCTTCCAGCAACCAAATACATTTTATCATTGACGATGACCGCATTGAAATGATCACGGTACCTAGGTATATCCGGTAATTCACTCCATTGCTTCGTTGCAAAATCATAGACGTCAAACCAGGTCACATGACCATCCCAATGACCATTTATCAATCCACCAACAACATAGAGTTTGTCCTTAAAAATAACTGAACCACCTGCACCTCTTTCTCGTCCTTCAGGCATCCCGAATGCTATGGACCAAGCATCCGTTTCGACATCATATTTATAAATATCTTTGACAGGTTTTTCATATGGAAATTCTCCTGTAAACGCCCCAGCCACATATACATCTCCATCATATGAAAATCCTTGAAAATGATGTAATTCTATTGGCGGTTTTGCCCCCTGAGACCAGGTGTTCGATTCTACATCATAAATAGAAACAGGTTGAATTCGGCGTCCTCCCAGCAGATAGAAATGATCATTTATTCCTAAAAAAGTAGCTTCATGACGAGCCACGGGTTCTCCAGTACAAGACAGCGTTTTCCATTGATTATTCTCTTGAGCATAAACAAATTGACTCAAGAACAACACTAATAAAAATACATTTGTCAGGCTTGATTTCGACTTCATTTGAATTATTTAAGATTAAATGTTCGAAGTTAATGATTTAGACAGGCCCGTGAAAACCTTATTTCTCAATCATCAAAAAATTTAAAGAAAATAGATCTCAAGAATCTATATTTTACATCGTCTCACATTCAATACTTTTTATCTGACGCTAATCATCGATTTCAATCGACAGCCATTTTTCCATAGCGGCTTTAAATCTTTCTTTTTCAGATGCAGTCATATTTTTTATCCTGGCAGTTCCGTGATGCTTTCCATCCATAAAGAACCATTCAGAATCTCCTTTATCACTTTGAGGAACAGCAGTTGCCGACCAGGTATCTATTGCGCCGTTAATATAAACCATCCTGTCAACCCCCTTTTCGAGCCATTCATTCGCATCCTTTAAAAGTTGTCCGTCAAAGTTTACTTCCATTTTGTTCGGAACAAAAGTGGCCTGAGGGTTCTCGTCATTGGGAAGCGCTACAAGAAGGCCTTCAAACTTACTTGTTTCATAGCCATAATATCCCATTTCCTGGGCTGACTGGTAATAATGTGAGCCGTATTGCTCAACCTGTTTATCTCCAAAAAAACTGATGTCAGAAACAGATAAAAGATATTCCAGCATGTCTTCAGTAGAAGCTTTCTCATCGGGTATTGCCGAGCAATCCTGACCATATTGCCAAAAAGAAAATGGATATTCAAGAACTGTATACTCGAAAGCTTCCTCAAAAGTATGGTAGGTAAAACTCACCTTGGCCCCTAAACTGTAAAATTTAAGGAGCGGTAAAATTTCATCTCTATTAGACAGAACCCTTTCTTGAAAAGCCCTGATTTTTTCACGACAATCTTCAGACCCCACTGATTCAAGAAAAGTATACAAGCGCTGATCTTCTACCTCCCTGTTGATAGGAGCCACATAAGGCACACTCACATCAACATCTTCAGGATAATAATACCTGTAATAAATGGTAGTTGCTCCACCTTTGCTGATACCGGTACTCACCCATTTACCATCATAAATCTGTCCAAAAACCTGTCGGATGTGATGAAGATCGGCGGTAGCCTGCTTTAAATTTAAGTAATTATAGTCTAGTGAATCGGGCATACTTTCTCCAAAATACCGATGCTCCACATCGATCTGATTCGCATCGAGATAATCGGCAAGCTCTCCAATTCTATTTTGCGTTCTGGTATAACCTTGCGTTATGATAACTGTTGGCCTGTCATACCCTTTATGCGATAAAAATGCCCTTTGATAAAAATAACCTTTTGATGCGTCGGAATGATCTAAGGGTTGTTTGATCTTCAATTCATACGAAGATTCATACTCCGTTGCTGTCTCAATTTTTGTAAAAATGACAGCTGGTAATTCATACAGCTGGTCTTCGAATAGTTCAGTTTGGGCGATGGCAAAATGCAAGCCGACAGCAAAAAATAAGAAGGTAAAAAAGGATTTTTTCATTGTATATATATTAATTATTGGTAAACTCAAATATTAATCCAATAGGTAAACTTGACGATCAAGGCTCTTGTACCCGGAGAAAATGGTGTGGTTTTATAATTATCATTGTACACCACATATAAATCCGACAGAGGTTTAAAACGCCATTGCAATCTTGAATTAATGCTAAAATCTTCGTCCTGACTGTTATATTGAATAAAAGTAGACCAAAACAAGTTCTTGGTAAAGGTAAATTCAAACTTTGGACCCACAAATAAAATAGTTTCTGTAGGATAGGGGTCCGGAAGGTCAATATAATTAACACTCGATCGAAAAGAGGCTGTAAAATAGGGTTGTAATCGAAGTCGAAAATCACTGGTTAAAGAGTATCTGTAGCCGTTAAAAAATTCACCTACATCCGTTCTGGCAACGAATGAGAATGCCTTCCTTCCATCAGAACGGTAACTAAAATCAAACTTACTGTAAGTATATTCACTAAATGCCGGTAATGGCTCTCCATTATCTGAACCTGTAGGATCAAAATCTTCCAATAAATACGTGTAGCGATGATTCAATGCCATCTCTATACTACTTTGATTTCTGAACTGAATCTGATATTCTACATCTACCATACCATCGGTGTGTTTAAAATCGAGTTCCGGGCTCCATGTCGAAGAGCCTCTGACTTCGAGTGTATGGGTGTTTATTTTTGAGGCTGTCGGATAAAAAACCCGGGTCGCCACAGGATCAATAGTTACAATATCATTTCGTCTGATATATCCCAGATCTGCCTGAAAGTCATCGCCCACATAAATTCCATTGAGACCAAACTTCCAATCTCTGGTATTGTACTCTATAAAGCCACCAGATGACATTTCCTTATCTCCTGCATCAGGGGCAAAAGATTTATGCAAATAGTACTTTCCGGACCATTTATTATCTTCACTTCTCAGATTAAAATCAAGTCCTAAAACCCTGTTGTATTCTTCAGCTTCCTCTACAAAGTCCGACAACTTGGTCACTTGCCTGTTGACAAAAATAAATCCGATATTTGACCGGCTAAACACTTTTTGTTGGACCGCAACTACAGTATTGTTATTGGTCGGAATTTCATTCGCGGCGTCTTCGGCAGTTTGTATATTCAATACCCCGATACGCAAATTATTATTTATTTTCCCGCTTAGTCTCGCCCCTGCAATGATGCTGTTTTCAATAGTATTTCCTTCTAGATCTTCAGCAATTCCAATTCTTCTGGAGAAAAAAGGATTGGCAGAACGAATACTTCCAAAATCAGAAAAAAGATCTGCGTTATCGATAAAAAACTGCCTCTTTTCGGGCAAAAAAACCTCAAAACGAGTTAAATTGACCACTAATTCATCAACCTCTACCTGTGAAAAATCCGGGTTAATGGTCAGATCCAGGTTCAGACTATTTCCTATTGGAATCTTGGCATCTCCGCCTATTGAAAAATCGGTGCTAGTTTCTCCAAGATCATAGTCTCTTGACACATTTCCCGACACATATGGTATCACGGCGAATGGTGTTTTTACTTTATTCAAAGGCTTTTCAAAAACCATGTTCCCCATAAAGGCAAGGTTACTGATCATTTGATTCTGAGGAGTATTTCCCCAGGTACTCCATTCATTAGATTGGGTATCAAATCGATAGGATGTAAAGCGCCATCTTGTTTCCTGATCCTTGAATTTAAATGAAGCCAATGGAATCTTCATTTCTGCAATATAGTAGCCCTTGTATTTCTTTGAAACATTTTCCCATTTAACATCCCAGGTAGATCTGAAATCTTTTCTTTCTGCTCCTCCACCAGAGATCAGGGCCTCCCGCTGAACACCTTCTGGGTTGGTACCAAACATGAAGGCATTATTTCCATCGCGATAGGTATCAAACATCATACTTATATTGTCATTGGCTCGGGCCGAAAAGTCTCTTTTTAATGAAGGAACGATATAATCATCTCCAATGGCATAAACTTTAATTCCTACATATAGATACTTTTTATCAAAAAGCATTCTGATTTCAGTCTGAGAGGAGCTTAAGACCGTATCAGTCGGGAAATATTGCCAAAAATCAGTGGCTACATCTGTTTTTTGCCAAACCTGTTCTTTAAGGGCCCCATCGAGGTCAATTTCTTCGTCAATCCATTTGACATGAATTTCTTTTTGCCTTAAAGAGGTTTCGTCTTGCGCTGATAGCATCTGCATTCCTAGAAGGAAGAAAAAAATAACAAGACCCTTGGTCAAATTCGACATACTTATAATTGAAAGAGCTAATATAATAAGCCTCCTATAAACAAAACATGACTTTTATAATTGTTTAGAATGTTTTGCATCCTTCCAAACATCAGAACAAGAGCAAACCTTATTCTTTTTTATCTGTAGAACACAAACCTTTTAAATAACATTAATTACCATATCCTCAAAATACTGTTAATATTTTACCATATTAATTTTATATTTAATTTATTTTATTTTTTTTGTACTAAATTAATGGTAGAGACAAATTAAATATCAGGGTTATGACGAAAAAAATCGCATTATTCGGAATACTTTTTTTAACATTTTGCCTGGCATTGGCTCAAACCTCAGATGCGCAAAAGACAGCAATAAATTGGGAAGAAGTTCAGGTGATCTATGATTTAAATGAAGTAGCAGAAATGACCCGAGGAAGCAAGATGACTGAAACCATCAAGACGAGTCTTAATTTTGGTACCAAGTCAAAAGTTAAAAGAAATTGTTTAAAAGAACTACAAAAGCAAGCAGCTGAAAAAGGATACACAGTACTCTATATTGATGAAGAAGCCTCTAAAGACAAACGCTTTAATAAACGAGGTATTGAGGTTACTTTGGTGGGGGTTGGTTATAAAGGGTAATTAAGCATCTCATTTCGTTAAATTAGTTCTTGAGAATCAAAATTTCTCTCACGGATCCTATAGCAAACAACTATAAAAGCAATTTAGGGTGTGCCAATTAAAACCCTTTTGTTTAGATTAAAAAGGAATGTAAAGGCATATGCTTTTCAAATTATATCAAGCTTTTTACAATACAATAAAAGGTCTAAAACAGTATTGCAGTTGCATTTTCTGAAAATATTCTTTCGATGGGTTGCAATGGTGTGACGGCTAATAAACAACCTATCCGCAATCTCCTGATTCGACCCTCCTTTTTCAATTTCTTTTATAACTTCTATTTCTCTTTTTGTAAATGGATTTATGAATAAATCATGTATGCTCTTGCTCACCTCCTCTTCTGCCATGCTTCGCGAACGAATTGACCAGCTTACTGGTGTGTTTAAGTTGAGATAAGAAATATCTATTAATCTGGTAAATGATTTTAAAAGATTCCCCCGGCTTCCTACTTCATGAACCGATAACTGGCAAAGTAAATGGATATAGCTACCATCTTTTCTTTTTCGTCTATATGTCAAATTCAATTGAAGATCCGGATCACTGTTTTTTGAATTCACCGCGGCATATACCACAGTTTTAATAATCTGCTTTATCAATATGGCATCTTCTTGATGATAACCCTTAAAAACAAAGTCAAAACTTACTTCATCATCTTCAAAACCCAATAAAGAGAAGAACCCCTTCTTATCCAGAATTTTCTTTTCTCTGAAATCAGTTATATAGGTACATTCTCCCATCATATGTTTTCTTTTAACAGTAGGCTTTCTTCCAGATGCTACATTTCTATCATCCGAAAGCAAGCTCTTAATCTGTTCGAAAAATAATGTCATTTCGGAGGTATTTCTTTCTTCCGCATTTAAACTGATATTTTTGTTTTTGACACCTTTCATTGTACATTATTTACGGATCGTTTCAATAATAAAATACTCGGGAGACCAGGAATAATTACCTTCTACAATCCAATGCTAAATTAAACCGTATATTTAACCTAATTATATACTCGCATAATAATGAGATTATTTTTTCTACTTGTATTTATAGGCCTTAACACTTATTCTCAAAAAATAAACATAGAGGATTTAAGGGGCTATCTAAATTCATCTCTAGATACTCTCAACAACACTTTCGAGCTGTATTATGCAGATAAAATGGTGGCTATTGACTTAGAAAGTTTTGAAATAAATACAATTAGATTACAATTCGAAAATGAAACTGAAAAGGCTTTGATTCCACTCTCCTACTTTCCACTAAGAATTGAAAAATTAGTCTATTTTGTGCAAAGTCAGGGCGGCATGGTCTTTACGATTCATAATGATACGATTAAAAGAATTGACAATTCCTATGACCATGGAATGCAATATGGCGCCAGTATTTTTAAGCATAATAACACCGTCTTTAAATATGGTGGCTATGGCTTTTGGTCGGTACGGGATTTTTTTACTTATTATGACAAAATGCAACATGAGTGGGAAGTTTACCATCCTATCGAATCTGCAACAATTCCCAAAGGACTTCATGGCGCCTATTGGATCAAAGACGCCTCGCGATTTTATGTTTTTAATGGTCAATATATCAATGAGAATAACAGAAGACAGAACTTTAAAAACACTGAGCTCTGGTCATTTGATTTTTCAACGAATACATGGAATCT
>NZ_JBPCUJ010000011.1:0-12005 GCF_051011215.1 Lutimonas sp. | reverse complement strand
GTTTTCTATACTGTTTAACAACCCTTCATTAATCAAGGTAGTATAGTTGCTTTTTTTGGATGAAAATTTTCTGTATTGAAGACTTTTGCTGAACCATGTAGAAAGTGAGTCGTTCTGTATTTCAGTCGCCAAGGTATCTAAATGCACCATAATAGACATCTTTGATGATCTCTCCTAAAGCATATCTGGCATATTGTAAGGGTCTGTGATCATCAGCCATTTTTTTACGGATTTTACGGAAGAAAGAGATCATTCAGCTGGCTTGTTACTGTTTAAAAATAGTTTTCCAATCTTTTTCCATATCAATGACTACATAATTATTTTTAAGCGCATAAGGAAGTACATGTTCGGTATGAGAATCATAGCTGAATTCTCTTATACTATCAGTATGATGAATGAGTAGGCTTAAATGATTATTTTTGCCAGAATTTATATATTGAAGCATATGGAAATCGCCGTTTGAGTTTCCAGCTGCAACAACGGGTCTTTTACCTACAATCTGATAAATTAGTTTCGCTTTGTTTTCCCAATTATTAAGGAATCCACCTTTAGAAGTTCGATACAATTGTCCATCTTTATACTCCAGCATTGTAGCGGTTCCAAACACATGTTCAGGATCAACATTATAAAGTTCTTTTGAGTATAATTTCAAAAACGCTCCCTCATCTGCTGTAAAGATAAAAACCTTGAAATCATTGGCTTGCAGCAGTGAAATGAATTCTAGCATTGGCTGATATGTGAGGCTGGAAAGGGTTTTTTTAAAGACAGGGTGCTTCCATTCATGATAATACGTTTTGTTCCAATCAGCGAAATCTTCAACTGAGATTCCTTCAAAGGCCTTTCCGAAAACCTGCCCAACAATTTCATTGTATTTTTCTTCCTGTAATTCTTTCATAAATATTGAGAGCTCGCTTTTATCGTTGGTTTTAATGAATTCATTCAGGGCTAAATAAACAGAGTCCTGGAGAATTTCTGGATGTTGTTTTACTGCCTGTTCAAACCTTTGAAAGACTCCAAATACGTGATTGTAAATTGGTTTTTCAGTCCAAAGAGTACCATCATTGTCAAAAACAGCAATCCGATCTTCTGTTTTTATAAAGCCGGGATCTTCTGGATCTGTGGCTGCACTTACAAATGAAAGAATTCGTTGTTTGTTTTCAAGATCATTCCAGGAAATGAGGAAATCAGTTGTCAAAGCTTGTGACGATTGCTCCTTATCAACTTTGTCCCGAGAACAATTCAAGAAAAGGTTTGAAATGAGAACTAACAATAAGATACGCTTCATATATGTAGGTATAAACTATTTGAATAATAGGAAATATTAGATCGTTTATTGATACTGGAAGATACGAAATTTCAACATTTGAAGAATTACTCAATAAAAAAATCCCGGAAACTTCTTTCCGGGATTTTTAATTCATAAAAGCTTTAAAGCTTTATAAAAGAGTTATTAGTTCAAGATGTCTACATTAATGATAGCACTTGATTCTGCTCCTTCATTGTCTTGAACTGTAAGTTTTATTCCATCTGGTCCTGCAACATCACTTGCAGTATATGACCCTGAAATTGTGAATTCTTTTGTTCCCTCTCCAATAGATGAATTATCAGCTACTATGGTGCCTTGACCAGTAGTTGATTCTAAAGAATGACTTGCATAACCTCCTTCGGCCACAACGTTGAAAGAAAAATTAAAAGATTCCCCAACTTTAACTTCATATTGATTTCCGTTTGTAGGAAAAGATATTACTGGTGGATCTTTGTCATCATCTGAACATGATGTTGTGAATGCGGTAACTGATAGTGCTAATGTTAACACTAAAATTCTTAATGTACTTTTCATATTGATTTATTTAAATAAGCCGGCAAAATTACTGCTATTTTTTAATTCGCCAATTTTTTTTCGGCAATTATGAAATCCTTAACATTATCCTTAAAAAATTTCGAAGTTCAGGTTTTTAAAAATGGTAGAACGGATCTAATTAATTGTAAGACAATTAGAAATAAATATTTGAACCAATTCAAAATTCATTTCATTAAATGGAGGGATTTAAAAAAATGAAATGCTCAAAGAATCAGGTAATTTACTTTAAATCTTTCAGAGTAGTTTTTGTCGTCTGGTGAAGAACCTAAAAAAAACCCGAATGATAATTCACTCGGGTTGTTTTAAGGCAAACTTGACAAAGTTAGTTATTAGGCCATTCTGCCCAGTTACTGCAATGGCCTCCGCTATCAGTAGCGATGATTTCTCTATTGGCAATTGTGTAACCTGCATTCATTAAGGCATATGGAGCAAAATGCAATTTTCTATTTGCGGCGGTTCCAAACATTTTCCCAAAATGACCCTGACTTAAACCATGACCAACTTCATGTAACATGACTGTTTCATAGTCATATATGTCATTGAAAAGAACATCATCCGGAGCATCTTTCCAATTAAAACCATCATTCATATAAATTTCTCTAACAAAGACGTCCGTTTTGCCATTGTTATCGATGTCCGTCGGTCCATTTGCATCAACCCAGATAAAAGTAAAAGTAACACCAAGAATATTGCTTCCGCCACCTGGCCCCCCAATTATATCAAAAAACCAAGCACCAAGATTACCTGCATGTACAATTGATCCTGGAGCAGTGCCATCGTAACCTTGAGCATTCGGATTCCCTTGCGGCCCCCCAGTTACTATCCATTGAACAATGCCAACATCACCAAAATCAGTTGGTGAAGTAATACCTTGATCCGACAGCACAAGGCCGTTAGAACAATTGATTGAACCCCAAGTGTTCATAACACTTTGAAATGCTTTTATTGTTTGGTCTTCGCTCATTCCGCTTGTGGTTCCTTGTTCAGTGCCATCCATCCAATATGCTAAAGATCCATCGGTCCATTCTCCTAAATATGGATTGCTTGGCCACCAGTTTCTTGGGTCATTAGGCACAAAATCTGCTTCAAGTTGCTTATTACCTGTGTTACTAAAAAAAACATCCCTACCAGCTCCCTCAGCGCCTAATAATTCCATTTTTTCAATTTGAATACCATGTCCAAGAAGCGCTTCGTTAAGAGCAGCTATTTGGGTTGCAAAATCACTATTTTTATTTGAATTTTTTTTGTGTAGTTTGCTTTTATCAATAGTGAGTTCCATTAATGTTAACTTGGTTGAATTTGAGGCGCTTTTTTCTTGTACAGGTGCAGAGTCGAATTCGTTGTCTTGACATGACATCAAAAGTAATGGCAGTGCCAATAAGTAGGTTAATAGTTTTTTCATAATAAATAGTTTAAGGTTAAATGAATTAAATTGTTTGTTAGAATTAGTATTCAAAAAATCAGGGGAAAAGTTTTGATTAAATCTTTAGATGCTGTTCTAATTTCATGACATTATGAGGATGCATTTATAAGGAATACCAGGCATAACGCCATTGTTATCGTCAGCATGACCCAGAATAGAGCGTAGACAATTTTGAATCTTTTCATCATAATTTAAAGGCTTTCTTTAGTTGCATGTGCTATTGTTTATATGTATCGTTACGAACGATTCATGTTATCACAAATATGATCTTTACAGTTGTGCAACACATAACACTAATGATGTGAAAAATTGAAATTTTTATTTCAAGGCTTTAAATTATGTTGTATCTAAAGATGTAAAATAATGATTTTCAACAATTTAGATAAGTGAAGAAAATGAGATGATTCTAGTGGCTATTTATTTCTAATTCGGCTTTTTTATTAACTAATTGGCAATGAACATTAAGAAATGATAAGAATCATTGATTATTTGAGTTGCCATAAGGAAACTGGTCAACAATAGAAAGGCCCTGATTTGATCACTTTTTAAGGTATGGGATTTGCTAAATGAGGTCTTATTTGATCCTGGACAACTTTTAATTGTTCTTCACCGCTTTTTACCCATTCTTGAAATCGAGGATCTTCTCTCAGGTTATCAAACTGATAGTCAATTTTAGCACACTCAACCATTCCTCCCCACATGGTCCACCCATTCAATTTGTCAAACGTATCCAACATCTCAAATGCTTTATCATGTTCGCCTAATAAAGCATATGCTCCAGCATAATCAAAATAGACCCAAAGATCTGCTGTACGGTTGCTATTGAGTGATTGATCAAATTCGTCAATTTGTTTTTGAATCATTAACCTTCCTTTTTCAATCTGCCCGTCATTGAACAATACATAACCATATCTGTGGAATGACCTGCTTGATAGCCAACATGTGACGCCTTCTTTCTCAACTTGTTTATACCAGTTATTATAATGTTCCAGTGCTGCTTTGTTATTAAAATGTGCATTATAAGCTCCTAACCATGCATTGGTTTGTTGATTTTTTACTTTCCAATGCTTATTGATATGTTCTAAAGCTTTTTCCCATTCTTGTGTTCTGGTATATAACCAAACCTGGGTATTTGAAAACCCTGGCCTAAGTGCGGCCTTTTTATCCAAATACAGTTGTTCTGATTCATAGTCATCTAAAAAGGCATAGTAGTAACGATATTTTTCATAGACTCTTAAGCTATCTTGTTTTGTTTCAATTCTTTTTTTGAGTTTATCAAAAGTCTCTAAGGCATTCGTAAAATCTTGTTCTCTGTCATACAACATCCACAAAGTATTTAAGACGTTTTGATTATTTGGCTCTAATTCAAGAGCATATTCCAATTCCCTGATCGCTTTATCAGGAGACTTAGTCTCAAAATAATACAAACCTCGGGTAACATAAGCTTTGGAGAGCTTTGGATTTAATTGGAGTGCTTTATTGGTTAAAGCAAAAACTCTTTCCATCTCTTTTTCATCCGATCTATCCCAAATTTGTTTATCGAAAATGGTTTGAGCCAGTCCAAGATAGGCTTGAGCAAATGTAGAATCTTTTTCAATGGCTAATTCATGAGATAATTTTGCTTTTCTGAGTATTGAAAGCCATTCTTCTGCCTCCTGAAGTGAATAGTCTGCCTTAAAACGATATTCTTCTCCTTTTAAGTAATGATCATATGCCAATTGATCCTGTGTAGGAATAACATTCAATTCATCCTGTAACTTCGATGATAATGTAGTTTCCAATTTGTTGGTTATAGATTCTATGACATTGGCTTGCACTGCAAAAATTTCTGAAACATCCTTATCATATCTTTCAGACCAAAGCACTTTATTGTTATTTACCTGTATAAGTTCAGCTGAAATAATAGCCCGATCACCTATGCGCTGCACCTGCCCTTCTACCACATAATTAACATCTAATTCAGATCCTATTATTTTTAGCGTTGATGTGGAATTTCTATAGTGTTCTGCAGATCTCCTGGATACTACAGCGTATTCAGGTATCTTGGCCAGATTATCTCTAATTCCCGCCATAATTCCATTGCAGAAATACATGTTTTCTTCATTATCACTTAGATTAATAAATGGCAGGACAACGATGGTTTTGTCAACGATCGAGTCAGGATCTTTCTCTTTGTTAAAGGCTTCGTTAAAAACAACAAGTGCCACTAAAAGAATGATGGGTATGATGGCTGCTAATTTTTTTGAGAAGGTTTTCTTTACTGGTGCAGTGTCGTTTTGAAATTTAACTTCTCCGGGGGAGTAACCATAAAAATTTTTAAAACTGGTATTAAAATAAGTAGGACTTGAAAAACCAACTTGATATGAAATCTCTGAAGCCGTTCCCGAATTCAACTTCAGCATTTCCAACGCCTTTTGTAAGCGGTATTCTCGAATAAACTGGCTCGATGATTTCCCCAGAATCGAATTAAGTTTCCGATGTAATTGTGACCTGCTTATGCCGATCTCGTTTGCTAATTCTGAAACACCAAAATTTTCATTGGATAAATTCAATTCAAGAATATCATTCAATTTTTGAATAAAGGCATCATCCATTGAATGCTTTTGAGTCATAATTTAAGGTCTTGGAATATAAATATAAGTAAAATGAAGTTAGCATAAAATCAGAAAACCGAAAAGGGCTCCTTTTATGAAATTGTTCTTTACAAAATTTAACTTATTGCCAAGTAGTTAATTACGAATCTAAAGCTTGATCAATACAGTAATTTCTCACACTGCTGACAAGCATGTTTCCTATTAGTTATTTGGTCATTTCTTCCCTAGTGGTTGGAGGGTGGGGCAGTACCAACTGTCCGTTGTCAAAATTGAATTGAGGCGCTCTATTGTTCGGAAAATCTGGTAAAATCCCTTCACGGAGCCATATTTGAATCATAAATGATTTCATGGTATATTTGAATATATTAAAAACTTCAAAATGAAAAATATTCATAAACTAATTGTTCTGGCAGGGTTTATTGTTGGTAGCGTGACGATGGCAGTGGCTCAGAATACCTCTGATGATGATAAATTCTTTCCCTGGAAAGACCCTCAGAATCCAAATATCATGTTGCTTGATGGAGACGATCCTTTAAAAGAAGGCTGGCATCTTCGCAGAGATACTTCGAAAGATCCTAAAAGAGAAGCTGGTTTAATTAACCCGCAGCGTTATGAAGTTGGATTAATTGCCATGGGAGGTTTTCCAACGTTTTTAGGCGCTCCAATTGCCTTGACATCCGAAGATTTAAAAGCGGGAGGTGTTGAAGTAGCTATGGTAGGTCTTAATATTGATGACAATCTCATCGCCGGAGGCAGGTATGCTGCCAACCAGTTACGAACCTTATCAGATTATATGTTTTATGGAGATGCTAATTATGACCCTCAAACACATACCGAATATTTACAAAGTATAAAATTAGCCGATTATGGCAATGTTGCGTCAGTCTATGGTCACAATCAACGATCGCTGGAAGAAGTTCATAAAGTGATGGGCGAGATTTTAGATGCTGATGCCATGCCGATGGCCATAGGAGGAAGTCATATTCAAATGTATGGCATCATTACCGCTTTGACCAAAAAACACGGTGCCGGAAACTTTGCCATAGTGCATATTGATGCACATTACGATGCCATGAGTACAGGATTTGGCGGTCGCTTTTTACATAATGGAAACATGATTTACCAAGCTGTTGAAAGAGGCTATGTAAAAGGCGAGGATATTATTCAAATAGGCTTAAGAAGTGTGAAACCAGGGAGTGCTGATTTGGAATGGATGGCGAAAAACAACTTCAAATTTCATTTTCAGGCGGAAATCGTAAAAAATGGATGGGAAGCAACTCTAAAGGATGTGTTAGAAGAAGTGAAAGGCAAAAAAGTATATATCTCTTTTGATATGGATGGACTGGATCCCGCCTACGCTGCTGCTGTGGGGACTCAGGAACCAGATGGAATTTCTTCGGCCAATGCCTTGCAGTTAATGAGGGCTTTAGGCATACAAAATGAATTGGTGGCTGTTGATATATTGGAGTACAATCCTTTATTAGATGATGCTCATGGAACTACGGGTATATTGGTAGACAGACTCATGCGTGCCGTACTCGGAGGAATTTCAGCCAGAAAAAAAGGAATCACAGATCCATTGTATATACACCCGGACTTGTTAAATAAGTAGTAGTTAGAATGGGTGCGAAATTCGATCACCGAAAATTTTTGTTGGTTTTAATGTGCTATGGAATTTTTTATGTTTCATGGGGACAGGAAATTGCAGATGAGCACCATCATGATTCTCACGAGGTCCATACGGGTTCTCATCTTTCTGCCTTTGTTGGATATACGGTTGATTATAATAGTAAAACAGGATACAAAATTGGCCTGGAATATGAATACCGTCTGAATAAGCGTTGGGGGCTTGCAACGGCTATTGACTTCGTGGGTGCGGATTTTGAAATAATAGCGCTGTCAGTGGGGGGCGTTTTATATCCTTTTGATAAATTTCCTTTGGCCCTTGCATTGGGCATAGGTGCTAAGCATAAAAGCGAAAAATGGCATCATTATTACAGGGGTGTGTTAGCCTATGATTTTCATTTGGGGAAAGTTTCATTAAGCCCGACAATCATTCACGATTTTTATCCCGAATCTAAGGACATTACTTCGTATGGTGTTCAAATTGGGATCTCATTATAAGACGTTTTTTGGTAACCTAACAGATCATGAAGAAATACCTGAACCAACCAATAGTTTATTTTTTTATAGTTGCTGTGATCATTTTTATGTGGAATGACCTAAGCAATAATGATGGGAAGAAAGAATTTAAACTGACCAGACAAACACAAGAGTTTTTGATTGGTCAAAATGAACGTTTGTTGGGAAGACCGATAACTGAGGAAGAAAAAAATGAAATTTTCAATTCTTTTATTCAGGATGAAATGTTGCTGAATATGGCCTATGAGAGGGGCTTGGATAGATTGGATGCCAGGATCAGGGAAAGTTTGATAAAAAATATGAGAGGCGTACTTCTAAGTGAAGTACAGGATCCAGATCCGGATTCTCTTCATTCTTATTTAGAATCAAGGCGAAATAAATACTCGATTAAATCTGCTATTGATTTTGAAACCATCTCTATCTTTGGAGATAATGAAAAAGACCTGAGCCGAATTGACTCCATGCCTTTCGACCTTTTTGCGGCAAGTTATGGAGAGAGATACGCAAACTTTGTTTTTACCTTACCCGTTGATCAACTTTCTAAGCCTATTCGAAGAGGCGAGCATTTGGTACAGTTTAAAGTATTAAAATATTATACCGATGAAAACCAAGGTATAGATAGCACGAGTTTATTCGCTGATTATAAATATTTAAAATCGCAGGAATCTTTAAAAAAGACGCTTGAAACGTATACAAATACCTATGATATAGTTATTGAGTAAAGCCGATGAAAAGTTATAAAGCAATAGTTGTTGTTCTGTTCTTATTTGGTCAAACTTTGTTTGCCCATGATATTGGATTGTCCAAAACGGAACTCATTGAAGAAGACAATAATTATTATACCCTGCGCGTAAAGAAAGGCTCCAATGACGTAACAATTTATACTGATCCCAGGTTTTCTGAAGCAATTGAGTTGTTGGATTTTACTAATTTCAAGCTGGTCAATGGATGGAATATATATCGGTTTAAGACCAAAGTTCCCTTGACCAGAGAAGATATAATTTATTTAGATTGGGCCAGAAATGGGGTCATGTTCAAGGTTAAATGGAAAAATGGCGATGAGTTAAGTAAAATTGTCAATCGAAGTAACGGGTTAATTACCATAAATTTGTCGGAATTTAGCGCGGGATCAAACCACTGGACAGCGTCCGCAAAGTTTTATTTTGTTTTAGGAGTTGAACACATTTTAACAGGATGGGATCATTTGCTATTCGTTTTTACACTTCTGTTCTTGATTTCTGGATTCAGATCTCTTTTGGCTACCATAACCACGTTTACAATTGCACACAGTATTACCCTCGGCCTTGCAACCCTTGGTTATGTGAATTTACCGTCAACTCCAGTTGAAATTATTATTGCTTTAAGTATTGTACTGATATGTGTGGAAGTACTCAATGCGTATAAGGGAAAATCTTCTTTAACACATAGGTATCCCTGGTTGCTGGCATTTGCATTTGGCTTGATACATGGATTAGGATTTGCTGGTGCCCTGTCAGAGATTGGTATTCCGGCTGATGAAGTACCCATAAGTCTTTTGTTCTTTAACCTGGGTATCGAAATGGGTCAAATTGCATTTGTGTTGGTGATTCTGGCTTTATACAAGGTTTCAAAAGTGTTTTCAATAAGCAATGAGAATGAAATGAAATTAGGTAAAATGTGTATGTATGCCGCCGGAACCATGGCGATGTATTGGGGTATTGAAAGGATTTTTTACGGTTTTTTAATGAGTTAGGTCCTGCATTAACTCTTGATCTAATCCCATCAAAGTGTTTCGTTCTTTTTACAGGAATCGATTGATTGAAGTCCCTTCCTGAGTGTAAAAATCACAAAGCATATCACGACCAGCCATGAATCCGGTAGCCGTGATATGAATAGAAGTGGCCCTGCAGTGAATTGAAATAAACATGTTTCAGGAAATTTTAAAAGATCGTATTAAAAAAGAAGCCTGAAATGATCATCCCAATGGCAATGGTTGAAAAAAAGGCGATGATTAGTTTTTTCTGCATTACTTTTTTCAATAACAAAGCCTCTGGTACTGAAAGGCCAATGGAGCCCATCATAAATGCAATTGCGGTACCCAGAGGAACTCCTTTATCTACTAAAGATTCTATGATTGGAAGAACGCCAACCGCATCTATATATAAAGGAATTGCCATGATGACAGCAATGGGAACTGCAAAGGGATTGGATTTTGAAATATATGTTTCAAAAAATGATTGAGGCACATAGCCATGTATAAAAGACCCAATGGCCAACCCCACAAAAATATATGGAATAAGTTTTTTAAGGGTTTTCAAAGCAGCCGAATGTATTTCAGGTAAACGTTGGCCAAAGCTTCTGCTATCTTCAATTGGCTCAGCCTGGGTTTCTCCTAAATCTTTTATCCAATCGGCCACATAGGCTGCCATGCCTAATTTTTCTAATACAATTCCTCCGACGACACCTAACACAATTCCGGTGAGCACGTAGATCAAGGTAACTTTCCAACCAAAGGATACCCAAAAGATAGCGATGGCAATTTCGTTTACCAAAGGAGACGTAATTAAAAAAGACAAGGCCATTCCTAAGGGAATTCTGGCCTGCATCATCCCCACAAACAGAGGGATAGAAGAACAGGAACAAAATGGAGTTACAGCTCCCAGCAAGGATGCAAGGATGTTTCCTACCCCGGATTTTTTATTCTTCTCTAAATAAATTCGAATTTTATCCATGGGCAGGTAACTGGTTACAATGCCCATGAGGTAGGTCACTAAAATGACCAGAATAACGATTTCAGTGAATCCAACCAGAAAATAATGAAGGGCAGTACTGAACAAGGATGATTCTTCTATTCCGAAGAAATCGTAGACTAAAAAATCTGCGATACCTGAAAGAAATGTTGTTAGTTTTTCCATCTTTTACATGTTATAAAATGGATAATAACTTCTCTTCAGTGAAGTACTTTTTATAGTCATAAACTTTTCCATTCACGACAATTGATGGAAAATTCATGGTACCAAATACCATGGTGTCTTGTAACTCGGATAATTCTGTAATGCTGACTTCTTTGCCGTTGTCAGCGGCAATTTTTTCTATATTGGCTTTAATTGGAGAGCCGGTTGCACAGCAGGAAGAATGTAAAATTTTGATATCAGTTTTCATAAGATTTGTTTTTTATTAATTAAACTTTTCTATGAAGTCTGAATCAAGTAAGGAAAAGACACAGGTTTTTTAATTATTTTTTAAAATAATTTATAAAAATCAGATTTACAGAGACTTATCTTCTAAGTCTTTTGTGGTTTTTTGAAGTGGTTCACAGGATTCTTTGATAGAACATCCTATAAAGTTACCTTGTTTGTCGTAGTCAAGATGACAACATTCAACAAATTGGTTTCTTAATTTTTTTCGAGCGCGCTGGATACGCATCTTGGTGGCCGACAACTCTAAATCTAATTGCCTGGCAATTTCTTTCTGAGGAATTTTATCGATGTCACTTAGCATCAGTGGGGTGGCATACTCTTTAGGGAGTAGTTCAATCATCGGAATTACATAATCCTCTGCCAAAATGTTAGACATTTCAGAACTCGATTCTTCTGTAAGGTTCCAATCATTGTCAAGATTATACGCTATGTTATTTTTATTGAAATAATCATAAATTGTATTCCGGCTTACTTGAAAAAGCCAGGCCTTTATATTGATTATTTCTTTCCCTTTTTGTTGAGATTCAATTAGTTTTATCATGACTTCCTGTACGATGTCTTCAGCCATGGATTTGTCTTTTACTTTGCCTGAAATATATGATTTCAAGTAGTTGTAAAACTCTTGAACGATTTCATTAATATTGCAACATTCTTTTTTCATCTTTCACTTTAATGTTGATCTGATTTCCGCAAACCTTCACTTTATTCGAAGAGAATAATTGTTGGAGACCTTTTATTTTTCCGGGGTAAGCGTCTCTTAAAAGAGTCAATAGTTCTAAAGATATTAAATTTTTTACTAGAGTCAC
>NZ_JBPCUJ010000010.1:0-2562 GCF_051011215.1 Lutimonas sp. | reverse complement strand
GCGAAAGGTTGCGCTGAACTGATTTTTGCATCCCTCCTCCTGGTCCAAAAAGCATCTTAAATTATTGTCATTTTAAATGTTTTGTTTTTATAGTTGGCAACGGTTTGGGTATGGTTAGTTGTGGATTGATTTTACTTTACTTGCTCTATTCACTTTTACTTTTAAACTTCGACTAACTTTGGTATAGCTCTGAACCACAATTAATTATACCCGTTGTTGTAGCCAGTTATTCCAATTGAAAATTTCCAAACTATTAAAGTCCAAAAGATTTTTCAAGACTCATCATTCTCTTCCAAAATTTGTTATAGAATTCCGATTCGGAAACTCTTCCGTTTCTAAAATCTTCAAGATTTGGCTTATCTGTTAATTTGTAGTATTTCTCAATCTTGATTCCATCTCCATACAGAATCTTAAGGCTGAAAGATTCTTGCGATATAGATTCTATTTTTGCCTTCCAGTTATAATCATTTTGTATATTATAACTTACAGAATCCCCATATATTTTAAACTCCATAGGGCTGATAAGACCTGCTGACTCACTAGAGGCGAAAATTGTATCCTTTTTTATAAATACCTCGGTATAGTAAAAATAATATGGATCACTTTTAGTTGAATCTACAGCATAAAAGTACCAATTACCTAGAATTGATTTCCCCAACTTTTGGGAATTACATTTTTGATTAAAGAAAACAACATTGCAAATGAAAACAAATAAGAATTGTAATTTCCTCATAATTTCTTGGAATTGGCTACAACGTACTTGTGTATGGTTAGTTGTGGTTAAACTTGTTTTTACTTTCTTCTCTCACTCCGACTACTTGACTTGCGATAACTTCTAGACTCAGCCCAAACCCACAATTAATTATACACATTGTTGTATTCAGTTACCTTCTGTTCCCGTACCAGCTGATTGACACAGCTCAAGTAAACATTTTAACCTTACAATCCGTACCGATCAGCCTTTCCATTTATAAGGGATTTCCGTCATAACTCCGCTCCTATTTCCCGAACTTGCCTAGGCTTATGTAATTACCTACTAGCAAATAGTAAACTCTTTTCACGCTGCTAATCACATAAGCCTGGAGAGTTTTGGTCAAATAGTACTTATTTTCATCGGAGGATTTAATTGAATACAACGGTTTGGGTATGAGCAGTAGCTCTCCCCTAATGTTGATTTTGTTTTATTTGTTTCTTTTTAATATGATTTTCCATTCGGAGACGGATTGAAGCTATTGCTTATACCCGTTGTTGCCATACGTTTTTATTCAACAATTTCGATCTTTTCAGGTTTTAATGGTGGTGGCGGTGGAGGTTTAACTTCAAACGAATACATTTCGTAAAACAGTATATTGAACTTAAAATATTCCGACCCTTTACTAATTCTAATTCTTTGGAATTGCTCAGCTATTTCACATAAAACTTTTTTTATTGTAGAAACAGAAATATCATCATCCATGTATAAACTTATCAAAGCAGGTTTTAGAATCTCTTTTTTATATTGGAGATTATACGGTTTAGACATTAAAGTATCAAGTTCAATTTTTA
The DNA here is from genome assembly GCF_051011215.1 of Lutimonas sp. NCBI lineage: Bacteria > Pseudomonadati > Bacteroidota > Flavobacteriia > Flavobacteriales > Flavobacteriaceae > Lutimonas > Lutimonas sp. Next base: position 1,017 of record NZ_JBPCUJ010000010.1, on the reverse strand, counting down.
AATTTTCTATAGGAATGCTCTCATTCATATTCGACCAACTGTTAAATATCGAATCGTTTTTTACTCTTATATTAATTCTTCTAAAATAACAATTAATTTCTCCTGATGTTGGGCAGGACGTAAAACCTGTTATGTAGTGAACTTTAGTTTTTGTATTAATCTTTAGGCCAGATACTTTTTTATCACATGAGATTCTTTCAATTTCCATTATTAAATCAGAGTAATTCTTAATAGAATCCAAATCAATTATAGAGATTCGGCCTTCGTCATTGTACTTCTCGAAGTCAACGGAATATTCAATAGGTTTAACAATATTTGAATCCTTTTGTGCGCAAGAATTCAACATAAAAACAATCAATATTATTCTTAAAAGATTTCCCATTTAATGTATGGCAACGGTTTGTGTATGATTAGTTGTTGAGTTGGCAGTTTTGTTGGAGCCTAGAGTCTGAGTGTGCCGACATCTTACCGTAAGGATGCTGGAGGCACTTCTTAGCGTAAACAAAACTGTGTGTACTCATATTCATTATTCCAATAATATTAATGCTTAAATATAATTTGAACTTACCGAAATCCAACAATTAATTATACACGTTGTTGTGTGTAGTAAGATGAAAAACTATTTACTATTTAAATAAATAAATGCCGCTAAAGTTATAATCGAAAAGATAATTATCATTATCAACCTTATTTTCTTTTCTTTTTGGAGTTTCAATCTAACTTTTTCTTTTGCCTTTTCTTGCTGCTCTTTGGTAAACTTCTTCTGAGATGATTTTCCAGTCGAACCTGTCTTATAAATCAAATCATGGCTGTGAGATTTAAATTTCCCCTTTTTGGAAGCTCGCATAGATCGATTAGCATTTAACCTATTCTGAGCATCACGAATATTACCTGCGCCTCCTGTCATTCTTGATTTTTATCTTGATGTTTGTTTTATTACACACAACGGTTTGGGTATGAGCAGTAGCTCACCCACGTTGGTTTGTTTTAATTATTTTGTTTGTTCTTAAGTTTCAT
>NZ_JBPCUJ010000009.1:0-2926 GCF_051011215.1 Lutimonas sp. | reverse complement strand
TTACCGCTCATTTTGAAACCGACCGGAAAAGGAAAATTAAGCAAAAGAGATGGTGACAAACTTGGATTTCCTGTATTTCCTTTAGCTTATACCAACGAAGAAACTGGAGAAGTTTCAGCGGGATATAGAGAAGATGGGTATTTCTCTGAGGCCTTCATTAATATGTTGGCATTTTTGGGGTGGAACCCAGGAACAGAACAAGAGTTATTTTCTTTAGTTGAATTGGTTGAAGCTTTTGATATCCTTAAAGTCGGTAAATCAGGTGCTAAGTTTGATGCGGAAAAAACCAAGTGGTTTCAACATCAATATTTGATTAAAACTTCTGATGAAGAAATTGCGGCTTTATTCATGCCAATTCTTGAAACACGTTTAGAAAGCACGTTTGATAAAGAACTTGACGCTGACTATATCACAAACGTTGTTGGTTTGATTAAAGAAAGGGCCACTTTTGTAGAAGACCTTTGGGGTTTAGGAAGTTTCTTCTTTGTGGCTCCTGAAGAGTATGATGCAAAAGCGACCAAAAAGAACTGGAAAGAAGGTACTTCAGAACTAATGATGGAATTAGCTTTAACTATTGAAAATATGGAGAGCTATGAGGCCCAAACTATAGAATCTTCAATTAAAGATTGGATTACTTCAAAAGAAATTGGTTTTGGAAAAGTGATGCAACCCTTAAGATTAAGTCTGGTTGGTGCTTTAAAAGGCCCTCATTTGTCAGATATTGCTTTTTTGATAGGGAAAGACGAAACTGTGAGAAGAATTCGCTCAGCGGTCGAAAAACTAGGTTAAATTTTAAATTTCGATCTGTACATTGTAGTTTTTTAAGGTTTCAGCATAATTATCAGGAATAAAATTTTTCTTGCTGAATTCTGTTTTTCGGTTATTCCTGTGATTTATATGTTCAATGGATCTTAAAAACCTTCTCAAATCTTCTTTGTTTGAAATTATCAAACCAGGTACTTTGGTGCTTTTTCCATTTTCATCTTTCGCTACCATAGAAAAATAAGAAGAATTACAATGTTTTTCTTCACCTGTCTGGATATTTTGAGAAACCACCCTGATACCAACCACCATTGATGAATTTCCAACATAATTTACCTTGGCTTTCAGCGTAACTAATTGCCCAACTTCAATAGGGCTCAAAAAATCCACACGGTTTACAGAGGCAGTAACACAGTACTGACCGCTAAATTTTGAGGCTGCCGTAAAGGCGGTTTTGTCCATCAATGAAAGAATAAACCCTCCGTGAATCTTTCCACTAAAATTAGAATGTGAAGGCAACATTAGTTCTGTAAGAACAATTTCCGATTCTTTAGTTGTTTTAAACACTTGATCACTCATTTGACAGTTCTTTTCTATCCTTTAAAACTTCCACTTCTTTCACATAGTATTTGGTATCTCCAAGCCAGAAAAAAGTTCCAAATCTTTCGATATACGTTACTTTAACCCTCTTTCCCTGAAATTCCTTTAGTTTATCCAAAACTTCAGTATCGCTTTTCTGTACTGAAAAATTGAATTGTTGTTCTTCGGAAACCCCTTGGCTCAATCTTCCTTCCCAGGTTTTAAATATCAATCCTCTTTTTGATATTTTTATCAATTCTCCTGCCCTGTATCCTTCACTAAAAGTTACAAAATAAATAAAACAAATATAGACGATAAACACGATTACTATGGAAACTCCGGCGTATGTAAGAAATCTTTTCATAATTGATTTTATGATTAAAAACTCAAAAATAGTAAATATAAAGTCTAAAAGCCTGAAAGTCTAAAAATGAAATTATTATTCGTAACTTTCGTAATCATTTTATACTTAAAAATTCTTGTTATGATTACTATGATTCCCATTGCTTTAATTACAATTATTTTGATCTTTTTAGGTCTGTTTATGGTAAAACAACAAACCGCTTTTATCATTGAAAGATTCGGAAAATATCAAAGTATTCGATTTGCCGGTCTTCAGATTAAAATTCCATTTATTGACAGAATTGCCGCCCGTTTGAGTTTGAGAATTCAACAATTGGATGTGGTCGTAGAAACGAAAACCCAGGATGACGTTTTTGTACAATTAAAGATTTCAGTTCAATACCAAATCTTAAGAGATAAGGTGTACGATGCTTATTATAAATTACAAAATCCGCATGAGCAATTAACAGCATATATTTTTGACCTGGTCCGCGCCGAAATTCCAAAAATGATTCTCGACGATGTCTTTGAAAAGAAAGATGATGTGGCCTTCGCGGTAAAAAGAGACTTAAAAGAAGCGATGCTGGAGTATGGTTATGACATTGTAAAAGCACTGGTGACAGATATTGATCCGGATTCATCCGTGAAGGAGGCGATGAACCGTATTAATGCTGCAGAAAGAGAAAAACTGGCTGCTCAACACGAAGGAGATGCACAACGAATATTAATTGTTGAAAGAGCAAAGGCTGAAGCCGAAAGTAAACGCTTACAAGGAAAAGGTATTGCTGACCAAAGAAGAGAAATTGCAAGAGGACTTGAAGAAAGTGTGGACACGCTGAATAAAGCTGGAATTAATCCACAGGAAGCTTCAGCGCTGATTGTAATTACGCAGCATTATGATACTTTGCAATCTATAGGAGCAGACAGCAGTTCTAATCTGATTTTATTACCCAATAATCCGAATGCGGCAAGTTCTATGTTAAATGATATGACCGCTTCTTTATTGGCTGCCAATAAAATCAAGGAGATGGAGGATAACAAAAAGAAATAATCTGATTCAAAGAAACCTTTTCTAAAAAAGAAAAACCTCAAATAGTGCTATTTGAGGTTTTTTTATATCTATAATAAAGGAATTATTTTTTCTCTTTTGCTTTTTGAGCTTCTTCTTCCTCATTCGTGGCATTCTTAAATTCTTTAATGCCTGTCCCTAATCCTTTCATCAATTCAGGTAGTTTCTTACCTC
>NZ_JBPCUJ010000008.1:0-65840 GCF_051011215.1 Lutimonas sp. | reverse complement strand
CTGTGAAGTTGGTTCATTAAATCAGACTTGATGATGCATCCATTAGACCAGATCCTGGCGATTTCTGAAAAATTCAATGACCAATTGTAATTCTCAGAAGCGATCTCCATCAGCTTAAAACCTTGTTGATGATTCAGCAGGCGCGCCATTGAATAGGCTTTTTTTATAGTATCTACAGGGGGTAAATTGCTGCTATGATGCTTCCCGTCAATTTGTGCAGCCAAGGCAATTCTTCTTTCCTTAAAGGATGAAATATACCTGGCAAATACAGCTGATGACATCATCGTATTGGGAATTCCCAGATCGAAAGCAGCCTTGCTCGACCAGGAACCAGTTCCTTTGTTTCCTGCTTTGTCAAGGATTTTGTCTAACAAATACCCCTCTCCTTCCTTCTTTCTTAATATTTGAATACTTATGTCCAGCAAATAACTTGATAATTCCCCTTCGTTCCATTGTTCAAAAACAGCTGCTATCTCTTCGTTGGAAAAGGAGGTCGATAAAATGCTGTACAATTCGGCTACTAATTGCATTTCTACATATTCAATGCCATTATGAACCATTTTAATAAAATGTCCGGAGCCTTCAGGTCCTATATAAGTGCAACAGGTTTTGCCAAAATCATCATTCGCAGCAATAGCTTCCAAAACAGAAGATACTTTTGAATAGCTTTCTTCAGATCCTCCCGGCATGATGGAAGGTCCTTTTCGAGCACCTTCTTCACCTCCTGAAATTCCTGCACCGACAAATTCCACCCCATACGACTCGCAGAAATCAAAGCGTTTCTTGGTATTTAAATAATGAGAATTCCCTCCATCAATAATCACATCCCCTTTTGACAGCTTCGGAACAAGATTGTTTAATACCAAATCTACCGTAGGACCTGCTTTAATCATTACCAATATCTTTCTCGGCCTGGCCATTGATTCTATAAAGGCTTCCAAATCTGTAAAGCCATGAATATTTTTCAAATGCGAGTTGGTCTCCAGGAAATCAGCAACTACATGCGCTTCTCCTCCATCTGCTCTGTTAAAAACAGATAACTCATACCCTTTATCTGCAATATTTAAACTAATACTGCTTCCCATTACTCCGAGACCGAATACGCCAAATTCACTTTTCACTTCGCTCATAGATTTGATTTTATGATGTTTACTATCTCCGTTGGAGATTTATTGATATCGATATGTATCCCGTAGCTCGGGACTTCAAGTGCTTCAAATTGAGATTTTAACAATGATTCATTCATATAATGTCCTTCTCTTTTACTGATCCTCTCATAAATGAGCTCATAATCTCCGGAAAGAAACACCCAATGACATTCTTTTAATCCCCTTGAGAGTACCGCTCTGTATTTCTCTTTAAGGGCCGAACAAGCCAGAATGGCCCCTTCTTTTTGCTCCCATTCCTGCAAGTGCCCCGAAAGTGTGGTTAACCAAGAGGCCCTGTCCTCATCATTCAGGGGTTGCCCACCTTTCATTTTTTCTACATTTTCCGGGGGATGGAAATCATCTGCATCATAGTAAGGTATTCCTAAGGATTTAGAAAGATTCCTTGCTATGGTACTTTTTCCACAACCACTTACGCCTATTACTTGAATTATCATATTATTTTGTAATATAATTACCTGCAACTCCTTTCACTCCTGTATTCACATCAAACAATGACCCTGCAAAAGAAAACACTTTCTTTTCTTCTTCATTCAGGCCCAAGCTCGAGGCTGTGACATACAGGGTATCGAAAATTTTTCCGCCAAAAGAAAAGGAAGTGACATTATGCATGGGAACCATTATTTTTTCTATCAATTTTACACGTACAGAACCAACGTTCTTTTAAACTTCATTTTCATTAGTTTTCTTTTAAATCGTCCAGGCATTACCAATATCCTCCAGGGGTATGCATGGGTTGTAGCTACCGGGAATCGGATCAAAATTTAAAACTTCTCTTCCAATTTTTTCTGAGGTAAAATACCCAAACAATGAAAGACTTCTGACTTGCATCAGAAAGTTGTACAACAGAAAATCTTCCTTTTCTGAAGGCTCTACCAGAAGTATTCCCATGGCTTGTCTTCGCAGAACAGCTGACTTATCATCTCCTTTTAAATCAAAATAGTTTTTAAAGAGCTGGCCTATTTTATCCTTGTCTCCCATTGAAATATCCTGTTCAAACACAGCAGCAAATTTGTCTGCAAATAGTTGACTTCCTGCAGTAAATAGTTCCTTGTCATCTTCCGTCAGCATATCATGAAGCATCATATCAACAAATTGAGGTAATTGAATATCCAGTCCCCCCGGAATATCAGAAGCGGGTAATATGATGTCAACGAGATGCGTAACATAGTTTTTTTCTTTATCGTTTAAAAACAGGGATTCCCAGGATGTATCTTTTTTACTACAGGACTCCAAAGCAGTCAGAACAGTTGGAGCTGCTATCGCATAGCCAAATGTAAGGCTGATACTTTTAATTAGATCTCTTCTATTCATCTTATATATTTCTTGTTTTCTTAAACTCCTGTGCCGCATGATTTGCCGCCCTTGCTGTAATAGCCATATAGGTCAGTGAAGGATTCTGGCAACCTGCCGAGGTCATACAGGCCCCATCTGTCACGTATACATTTTTTACGTTATGAATCTGATTATGCTTATTTAATATTGAAGTCTTTGGATCACGTCCCATCCTGGCACCGCCCATTTCATGAATTGCCAAACCAGGCGCATACTGACTCCTGTCATCAAAGCCTCGGACATTTTCATAACCTGCCGCTTTGAGCATGGCGATAGCCTGTTCCTTGATGTCCTCACGCATTAATTCTTCATTTTCCTTAAACTCAACATCAAAATCAACCGTTGGCAATCCCCACTGGTCAAGTTCATCATAGTTTAGACTTATTTTATTTTCGTGATAAGGTAAACATTCTCCAAAGCCTCCCATGCCAATTACCCAAGGACCTGGTTTTACCAGATCATCTTTAAAATCTTTGCCATAACTCAACTCCGAAACCGCCCTTCTCCAGTTCTGTCTGCTTGCTGCACCCTGATAGCCATAACCTCGCTTAAATCTGTCATGAGCCGGTTCACCCTCCAGGTTTCTGAATCTTGGAATATAAAAACCTCCCGGTTTTCTGCCTTTGTAATATTTATCTTCATGCTCATTGACAACTGCGTAAGCTCCAACACCTAATTGATGATCCATAATGTTGTGCCCCAATTCCCCACTATCATTTCCGAGTCCGTTTGGAAACCGCTCAGATGTTGATTGCATGAGAATAGAAGTGGAAGCAATTGCCGAGGCGCAGCAAAAAATAATCTCCGCCTCAAAAAATAATTCCTCTTTTGTTTCAGAATCAATCACCTTAACACCCGTTGCCTTTTCTGATGTGGCATCATAGACAATTTCGTGGGCGATAGAATTTGGTCGTAAGGTCATTTTCCCGGTTTTTTGAGCCGCTGGAAGCGTAGACGCCAGACTGCTAAAATATCCTCCAAAAGGACAGCCTCTAATACACCTGTTTCTGAACTGACATTTACTTCTTCCTTCATGACTTTTATCTCCTGTAATATGAGCAACCCTACCTTGGGTAACTACCCTGCCATCCATATTTTCAGCCACTCGATCTGCAAAATCTGCTTCAACGCAATTGAATGGCATGGCCTCTGTCAACTTTCCGTCGGGCAACTGTTTTAATCCCAGATTGGTACCACAAACACCAATATACTCTTCTACCTTGTCGTACCATGGTGCAATATCATTGTATCGAATCGGCCAATCAACTCCATGGCCATCCTTCTTATTGGCTTCAAAATCCATTTCACTCAACCTGTAGGAATGTCTTCCCCAGGTAATTGAACGACCACCCACATGGTAGCCTCTCATCCAATCAAAGCGTTTGGTCTCAGAATAGGGATGATCAATATCATCTACAAACCAATGCTTACTGGCTTCAGCTGTTGTATATCCGGTTCTGGATTGTTTTTCCTGTCTCGCTTCTTCTGCCGGTGTTATTCTGTTTCTATGAGTAAAGTCCCAGTTTTCATCATGCATCGTGGGATAATCAACAACGTGCTTTACCATCCTTCCTCTTTCCAGAACAAGTGTTTTTAATCCATTCTCACAAAGTTCTTTTGCTGCCCATCCTCCTGATATACCGGTTCCGATTACAATAGCATCAAATTTTTCTTCCATTCTATTTAACTACTTGTTAATTTAATATCTCCTGCGCTTCTTTATTTAAATTCTTTGGGAAACAGTATATTTTTGCAAATTAATAACTTCATAAGTCACTGTTGTTCAGAATTTTTCATTGAAATTAAATCTACAGTACCCGTTTTTGTTAATTCACTTAAAGCAAATCACTTACAAATATCTTTCTTTGATTATTTTTAAATGATGAAAGACATGTCCTGAACAGATATGAGCAATGGCTCTTACAGTAATAGGCAAATCCGAAACGATTCCTTTTCTGTTGAATTCTATGTCACTAAAATCCTTCAACATCAAAATATTCGATCTTCTAAGCAAACAGAACTCATCTAGTAAAGCCGTATAATTACGCTTATTACTCTGGTAATTAGAAACATATAGATTCTCATCAAAACCTGGTAATGGCGTTTGATCGTTTCTTGATAGTCGCAAAGCCCTATAAATAAACACTCTTTCAGCATCAATCAAATGCTGTACCAGTTCCTTGATGGTCCATTTTCCTGGTGCATATCGGTATTCTTGCTTTGACCCTTCTATTCCGTAGAACAACTCTTCAAATTGCTCAAGAGACAATTCAAGTAAATCGAGTACTCCCAAGTTCGGATCCAGGATGTCGATATAAGGTTGGTAAAATGGGGGATATTCTTGTTTTTGAGGTATAGACATTTTCAATGCTTCAATTAAAAACGCCTAATTTAAATAATTCCAAGCAATCTGTAGGAAAGCCTTCTAAAAAATGGCTTCTTTTAACCATTATTTTAACATATCCGTCACCAATTGAAATGACTGTCTGGCAATTTCAATTTCTTCATTGGTAGGAATCACTAAAATTTTAACCAAGCCCGTGGGTTTCTGAATCTCTCTTAGTTCCTTGCTTCTGATTTGATTCTTTTCTTCATCCAGTTCAATTCCTAAAAAATCCAGATCCTGACAAATCAATTTCCGCATCACATCCGAATTCTCTCCTATTCCAGCAGTGAAGACAATGGCATCTAATCCATTTAAGGCTGCGGCATAAGCACCAATATACTTTTTAACGCGATAAGCATTCATTTTCAATGCAAGCGTACACACCTTATTGCCTTCTTCCGCTTTCGTCTCAATTTCTCGTAAATCACTATAGCCTGTCAAACCGAGCATTCCACTTTCTTCCTGTAGAATCTTTTTCACTTCTTTGGAACTATAGCCCAGCTCGTCCATCAGGAAAAATATAACGGACTGGTCAATATCTCCGCTGCGCGTACCCATTAAAAGTCCATTCATGGGGCCGAAGCCAAGAGAGTGTTCTACACTCTTCCCGTCTTTAATAGCTGAAATACTGCAGCCATTTCCTAAATGCACAGTAATTATTTTTGATTGTGATTTGTTTAAATACGTAATTGCCTCTTGAGACACATATTTATGACTTGTACCATGAAAGCCATAGGCTCTGATCTGGTGTTCCAGGTATAAATTCTCTGGAATGGCATATCGGAATGCCTCTTCCGGCATGGTCTGATGAAAAGCGGTATCAAATACGGCAATCTGAGATGCCTTTTTAAAAATTTTCTCTGCTACCTCTATTCCTTTAAAATTATGCGGATTGTGAAGTGGCGCCAAACTAAACAATTCTTTTATTTTTTCCTTGACCTCCTCGTTAATCAAGACCGTTTTCGAAAAAGAACTTCCTCCATGCACAACTCTGTGACCAACAGCGTCAATTTCTCCGGGATCATTTAATAATCCGATGCTACGGTCCAGTAATAATTCCGCGACCATTTCAAGTCCTTGCTCATGATTTCTGATATCCTTAAACTCTTCAAAAACCTGATCATTTGTCTTCAACTCAACTTTAGAACCCTCTAAACCAATCCTTTCAACCATTCCGTGGGCCAGTATCTGCATTTCAGGCATCTGAATCAATTGAAATTTTATCGATGAACTTCCTGAATTAATAACTAATATTTTCATGCTTGATTTTATGGGTCTAAAATTAAAATATTTCTTTTAAAATCTGGCCAGCCTGTTGGAATCCAAACTGCCATGATCCTTTTGATTTTATTGTGCCTGAATTGCAGTGATAATAACAGTATTAAAGATGTCATCCACGGTACAACCCCTGCTCAGGTCATTCACCGGTTTATTCAATCCCTGCAGCATAGGGCCAATTGCAATAGCTCCAGTTTCTCTTTGAACTGCTTTATAGGTATTATTACCTGTGTTCAAATCCGGAAAAATCAAAACACTTGCCTCTCCCGCTACTTCTGAATTTGGCAATTTTTTCTTTCCTACTTTACTATCAACCGCCGCATCATATTGAATGGGTCCTTCAATTTTTATATCCGGCCTCAGTTCTTTTACAATTTCTGTGGCCTTTCTGACTTTATCCACATCTGCTCCCTGACCTGAGGATCCTGAAGAATAAGATAACATGGCTACCTTAGGCTCGATTCCAAAATCAGCACTTGAATCGGCTGATGAAATGGCTATTTCTGCTAATTGCTCTGCCGTTGGATTAGGATTAATTGCACAGTCTCCAAAAACAGACACTCTGTCTTCCAAACACATAAAGAATACAGAAGATACTACGGATACATTTGGTTTGGTCTTAATAAACTGTAGAGCAGGCCTGATGGTGTGCTGCGTTGTATTAACCGCACCTGAAACCATCCCGTCTGCATGACCTTTGTAGACCATCATTGTTCCATAAAAGGAAACATCCTGCATCAGGTCCTGTGCCATGCTAATATTGATGTTTTTATGTTTTCTCAACTCATAGAAAGTCTGCACATAATCGTCAAATTCAGGTGAATTCGCAGGGTCTACTATATTGACACGATCAAAATTCATGCTAATTCCCAATTCGTTTATCTTATCCTCAATACTTTGCTTGGCACCCAACAATGTGATTTCAACAATATCAAGCACAGTTAAACGGGCTGCTGCCAGTAAAATTCTATCGTCTGTCCCTTCTGGAAGAACAATATGCTTTTTAACTTTTTGAGCTTTTTTCAAAAGATCATATTGAAACATCCTTGGCGTTAATCCCTTTGGCTTAAATGTCAAATATTTTCTTGTTAGCTCAGAAATGTTAACGTGTTTATCAAAGGTGTTTAAGGAGGTATAGATCCTTTGTTCATTGCTTGGGTAAATATGTGATCGAATCGCTCCTATTCTGTTTGCGACTTCAAAAGTCCCTTTATTGATGGCAAGAATGGGTACGACTTCTTTCAAACCCTGGATTAAATCCATCACGGGTTCTTCAGGTGTAAGTCCTCCTGTGAGCACAATTCCTGCTATTTTGGGATAGTTATCTGAAATGCTGGCTTGCAACGAGCTCAATATAACATCAGCCCTGTCACCGGGAGTAATCACCAAACAGTTTGTTTTTAAATGCTGTAGAAAATTTCTTAACTGCATGGCTCCTACTGCTGATGATTCAACCTGATTATCAAGCTGGGACTCACCAATCAGAACATCCGCATTTAATTCATCAACAATTTCTTTGATGGTAGGGTTATTCAAACTCGTGATCATAGGAATAACACCTATGAAAATTTCCTCATTGACAGCTTTCTTTAAAATAGCACCGATGGAAGAAACCTGTTCTTCAGCGACCTTATTAGCAACAATTCCAAGTACCTTTACTTCCTTGTCCATAAAAGAATCATAGGCCAAATGAAGATTGGATATCAGTTCGTCAATACTTTTATCTTTTCCGGAACCCACTAAAATAACCGGTATTCCTAAGTTCTTTGCGATGATTGCATTTATATCCAACTCAACAAAAACAGCCTCCCCGGAAAAATCTGTACCCTCGACCAAAATAAAATCAAATCGATCTTCCAAAGCTTTGTACTTTTTGATAATCTCATCCAAAATTTCCCCGTCATGACCGGCAGTCTTCTTTTGAATAACCTCCGCTCCGGTTAAGGCATAACATTCTTCATAGTCCATTTCCAAGTTAAAATGGGTCAAAATTGTTTCGATATGATTATCTTTTTTCGCAGGATCAAGGACCTCAATGATCGGTCTGAAATATCCGACCTTTCTGGTTCTTCCCAGAAGAATTCTCATCAAACCCAGCGTAAGAATCGATTTCCCGCTTTCAGCTTCTCCGGTCGCTATATAAATGGCTCTACTCATCTTAAAAAAATTTTCACAAAGATACTTATATGAATAAATTATTTATGGTTTTCTATGTAACAATTATTCCTTATTCCTGAGGTTCACAATTTTTAATGAGTAAATTGCATATAAATCTGAATCCTGTCAAGAGAAATATGAAAACCTTATTATTTAATATAAAAGAGCTGTTACAGATTAGAGATGAAGGCATCCAAAAAGTAGCAGGTGCGGACATGAAGGAATTACCCGCAATTAAGAATGCGTATCTCCTGGTAGAGGATGAAAAAATCATAGACTATGGATCTATGCAGGAATTAACAGATTACAATGCCGACCAGGTGATTGATGCCCGAGGTCAGATCATTTTGCCCGCATGGTGCGATTCACATACACACATTGTTTATGCCGGCAACAGAGAGGGAGAATTTGTCGATAGAATAAATGGTCTTAGCTATGAAGAAATTGCTGCGAAAGGTGGTGGCATCTTGAATTCTGCAAAAAAATTACAAAACAGTACAGAACAGGAATTATTTGAACAATCTTCTCAGCGACTGCAGGAAGTAATGCAACTTGGCACAGGTGCTGTTGAAATTAAATCAGGCTATGGTTTGAGCCCCGAAGCAGAACTAAAAATGTTGCGCGTGATCAAAACCCTTTCAAAATCTTATCCCGTAACCATAAAATCGACTTTTTTAGGAGCACATGCCTTCCCTGCCCTTTTTAAAGACGATCAAAGTGCTTATATCGATCAGATTTGCAAGGAAATGATACCTTTGGTAGCAGCACATCAATTAGCTGATTTTATAGATGTTTTTTGTGAAAAAGGATACTTTGACACTGAACAAACAGCTCAGATACTAGAAACAGGTACCAGGTATGGTATGCGACCGAAAATCCATGTAAATCAATTCAACAGTATTGGAGGTATACAGGTTGGTATAAGTCATAATGCCTTAAGCGTTGATCATCTCGAAGTAATGACCCAGGATGATATAGATAGTCTAAAGCATACTGAAGTTATGCCGGTAGCCCTCCCCTCCTGCTCTTATTTTTTAAGTATTCCTTATACACCGGCCAGAACAATGATCGATCAGGGGCTTCCATTAGCTCTTGCTACAGATTTTAATCCCGGATCAACACCCAGTGGCAACATGAATTTTGTTGTAGCAACGGCTTGTATCAAAATGAAAATAACCCCTGAAGAGGCCATCAATGCAGCGACCATCAATGGAGCTTATGCCATGGGATTGAGCTCATCACATGGAAGTATTACAAAAGGAAAGTTTGCAAACCTGATCATTACCAAAGATATTCCCAGTTATAATTTTATACCTTATGCCTTTGGCAGTAATGTGATTGACAAAGTAATGATCAAGGGTACTTTTATCTAAATAGCCTATTGATGACAGTTTTAATAAATAATCTTGTAAAAGAGTTAGCCGCTGTCCAGGAAGAAAAAAGCTGGATTGGCACAAATTTTAACGATCAATTGAACGCTCTTAGCGAACAAGATTTTTTCAGCAAGCTTGCTGACCTGCATAGCATAGCCGAGATCATTTCTCATTTGACCACCTGGAGAAAAGAGAGTATTTTAAAACTCAAAACAGGCACAGGAAGCATTACGGATGCTGATCCGACAAACTGGATATCTAATGAATTTTTGAGAAAGATTGGAAAGGATCAAATTATCGCTGCCTATAACGAAAGTTTAGAACAAATCATTCTGCTTCTTGAATCAAAAAATGATTCCTATTTATCAGAGACCTATTTTGATACCGATTTTAAAGGCTATTATTCTTATGACTTCCTGTTAAAGGGGGTTCTTCAACATGACATATACCATTTGGGACAAATAGGACTTATCCATAATTTAATCAAAAAACAAAAAGCCTAAACATCCTGATGCATTTCAGGAAAATTGACATGGATTGATGATAAATCAATACGATTATTCTTTGTAAATTTGCAAACAATAATTTAGAAATATGTCGGACAACTCAGTGATTACTCCAAGAACAAAAAAACCAGAATGGTTAAGAGTCAAGCTACCGGTCGGTAAAAAATATACGGACCTCAGAGGTCTGGTAGATAAGTACAAATTAAATACCATTTGCACCAGTGGGAGCTGCCCAAATATGGGAGAGTGCTGGGGAGAGGGTACGGCTACCTTTATGATTTTGGGGAATATTTGTACCCGATCATGTGGTTTCTGTGGAGTCAAAACCGGAAAACCTGAAACTGTTGAATGGGATGAACCCGAAAAAGTGGCCCGTTCGATTTATCTAATGAAAATTAAACATGCCGTCATCACCTCTGTTGATAGGGATGATCTTAAAGATGGTGGCTCGATTATATGGGCCGAAACAGTAGAAGCAATTCGAAGAACAAATCCAAATACAACGTTGGAAACCCTGATTCCTGATTTCAGAGGGATGAAAAACAATATAGATCGAATCATTGAAGTGGCGCCTGATGTAATTTCTCATAATGTTGAAACTGTGAGAAGACTTACTCGTGAAGTTCGAATTCAGGCACAATATGATCGAAGTCTTGAAGTCTTATCTTATATTAAAGATGCAGGACAGAAAAGAACAAAATCAGGTATTATGCTTGGCTTAGGTGAAAAGGAGGAAGAAGTTATTGAAACCTTGCACGATCTGCATAAAGCGAAGGTGGATATTGTAACTATCGGTCAGTATTTGCAACCAAGTAAACAACACTTACCTGTACACGAATTTATTACTCCGGAACAGTTTGATACATACAAAAAAATTGGTTTAGATCTTGGCTTTAAATATGTAGAAAGTGGAGCCTTGGTTCGTTCTTCATACAGGGCAGAAAAGCACCTTTTTTAAGCTAAATACCATATTAACATATGATTAACATCTAAATTCAAACTTTTGGTACGAATTTTGATGATATAGTTATGAAGCAGAATTCCCCATTAATTTTGACTTCATATGATTAATTTTGAGTTAGTAAGTTAAAAGCACCTCCTATTAGAGGTGCTTTTATGTTATACACAGTCAATTCTTTTCCGAAATAGACGAATTCTAGGAAATCTATCCTGAAAAAATCATATTTCACCACTCATTTTCCAAAAAAATAACGGATTTAATAAATTTTTAACAATTCAAAGTGTTTTTGGCATGAGATTTGCACTTATTTAGTTGAAGCAAAATTCCCCACTAATTTTGTTTTCATTATGATTAATTTTGAGTTAGTAAGCTAAAAGCACCTCCTCTCGGAGGTGCTTTTTAGTTCTAAGGATCTAAATAATTGCTTACTAATATTATGTCATTATCAATTACAACAGCGAAAAAAGCAATTATTCTTAAGAAAAAATGAGATTTTTAGGTAAAATATCAAAAAAAATAAGATTATTCTTGTGAATACCTTAATATTTCCTTATTTTCGAAGCAGACAAAATTCCTCACAAAATTTTGTTCTTCATTAAAAATTAATTTTGAGTTAGTAAGCTAAAGCACTTCGACATCCAGAAGTGCTTTATTTATTTCTACAACTTACTAATAAAAGTTTCAACAAGCTTGCTTATTTTAATTTCCGAGGACTTTGCCACAAGTTGCACAGCCTCATGAGATGCCTCTTCCACCTTTCCTTCAATTCCCAGATCAGTAATAACTGAAAGACCAAAACAATCCATCCCCATATGCTTGGCAACTATTACTTCAGGAACAGTACTCATTCCTACAGCGTCAGCCCCCATCAATTTAACCATTCTATATTCGGCAGGTGTTTCAAAGGTTGGTCCTTGTAATGCCAGATAGATACCTTCTTTCACATCTATTTTAAGATCAAATGCCACAGATTTCATCAAACTGATCATCTTTTTATTATAAGGCTCGTGCATATCCACGAATCGAGGACCAAACCGTTCCTCATTCTCTCCTCGCAACGGATGCTCAGGCATCATATTAATATGATCATTGATAATCATTACATCACCCACCTTGAACTCAGGATTCACACCTCCGCATGCGTTAGAAACCATTAATTTTTTCACACTCAATAAGTGCATCACACGAATTGGGAAAGTGACT
This sequence comes from Lutimonas sp., assembly GCF_051011215.1. Lineage (NCBI taxonomy): Bacteria > Pseudomonadati > Bacteroidota > Flavobacteriia > Flavobacteriales > Flavobacteriaceae > Lutimonas > Lutimonas sp. The sequence goes on along the minus strand of NZ_JBPCUJ010000008.1, from coordinate 53,475 downwards.
TCCTGCATTTCCCATCCCTCGTAATAATGAAACCTTCCTTGCATGGCCAACACTTTTTTACCAGACAATGTCCCATAAATTAGCGTTCCCGAATGCCCGGTAACCGTACTCACAGGGAAATTGGGAATATCGTGATAAGGAATACTTTTCTCAATAGTAATCATATTTACGACACCTCCTAAACCTGTGCCTAAAACAATTCCTAAATCTGGTTTATCAACCCCAATATCCTTAAGAAACCTTGCTGTCTCTTTTATTTTTTCGTACATATACTTGTATTAATTCATTAAATTTTTCGCTATCACCTTTTATTTCTGTTGAAATAGGGAGGTAAAATACCGGAAGATCGATGTCGATAAAACTTCTGACATAATCCTTTTCGGTAGTGATTACGATTCGTTGATCCGCAGGCAATTCATCTAAACCATCCTTTATTTTTTGCATATCATCGCCATCAATTCGCTGATGATCTGAAAACTTTATATGTCTAAAATCAATGCCTCGTGAAGATAAAAATCGCTCCATGGGCAAAGAATTCGCAATACCCGTTACCAAAACCACCTGACTTCCAGTAATTTCTTCTAAAGACCTATGACCTGAACCATCAAATATTCGGGAAGAATATTTTATACAACTAAAAAAGACATGCTGATCTTCAGCTGGCTTTAATTGATCAATTATTCTGTTTCGATCTTCTCCGGATATATCATCCGGGCACTTCGTCACAACTATAATTTGAGCGCGTCTGGCTCCTCTTCTCGACTCTCTTAAATTCCCTGCAGGTAATAACAAATCATTGGTATATAAATCTTCATATGACGTCAATAAAACAGCACAACCAGCCTGCACATAACGATGCTGAAAACCATCGTCCATCAACAACAAATCCACAGAGGGCTTTAATTTTAGCAGTTGTTCAACCCCATGAACCCGCTCTTCATCCACAGCTACTTTAACAGCAGGAAATTTTCGATGAAACTGAAAGGGCTCATCTCCTATATCTTTTGCTGTACTGCGGGTATCAGCCAATAGATATCCTTTGGTTTTTCTTCCGTAACCGCGACTCAGAACAGCCATTTCTAAAGAGTCAGAGAAATGACCTATCAAATACTCAATCATTGGAGACTTTCCCGTGCCACCAACACTCAGATTACCCACCAAAATAATTGGAATATCAAATGATTTCGAAGTAAGAATACCAATATCAAATGCAAAATTCCGTAGCCCGGTGATCAGTCCATAAAGGATGGAAAAAGGAAATAATATTTTTCGAAGTGAATTCACTTAGACGAAAATACAAAAATCCAAACAGAAAAATCTAAAATGAAATATTATCAACCACCTCTAAACCGTAACCGATCATCCCAACGCGTTTCCCTGAATATTTGTTATTGGTAATCAGTTTAATTTTGTTGATTTTTAAGTCGTGAAGAATCTGAGCTCCAATCCCGAAATCTTTCTCATCCATCCGCAGCAAAGGTTCTGAAACTTCATTTTCCTGCTGAGAATTCTTTAAGTACTTCAATCGATTGATAAGGTCAAAAGATTGGTATTCCTGATTGATAAATACAACGGCACCTTTACCATCCTTATTGATAATGTCAAACATTTTTGCCAGCTTATCATCAGGATTATTGGTAAGTGTTCCTACAATATCGTTATTGATCAATGTCGAATTAACCCTCACCAGTACCTCTTCACCCATCTCCCATTGTCCTTTGGTCAAAGCGATATGTACTTGACCATTCGTGGTTTGTTTATAGGCTCTTAAACAGTATTTTCCAAACCTGGTTTCCAGGCTAAAATCTTCAATTTTATCAATTAATGAATCGTGATTCATCCTGTACGCCACCAGATCTTCAATAGAAATAATTTTAAGATCGTACTTTTCAGCCACCTTCATCAATTGTGGCAAACGTGCCATGGTTCCATCTTCATTAAGAATTTCAACGAGTAAGCCCGCAGGTTTTAGGCCCGCTAATCTCGCAAGATCAATAGCAGCTTCAGTATGCCCCGTACGTCTCAAAACACCACCGTCCTTTGCTCGCAACGGAAAGATATGTCCCGGCCTTCCAAGATCTTCTGGCTTGGTTTCATTCAAAGTGAGGGCCTTTACTGTTTTTGCCCTGTCATGAGTTGAAATCCCGGTGGTACAACCGTGACCGATTAAGTCAACGGAAACGGTGAACTGGGTATTATGTAATACCGTATTTTTCCCTACCATCAAATCAAGGTTTAACTCTTCACATCTTGATTCGGTAAGAGGAGCACAAATCAATCCCCTCCCATTGGTAGCCATAAAATTGATCATTTCCGGCGTAACCATTTCAGCAGCTGCCACAAAATCACCTTCATTTTCCCTGCTCTCATCATCCACAACAATGATCATCTTTCCATTTTTAATATCTTCAATAGCATCCTCAATCGTATTCAGCTTAATCATTGGTTTTATATTATTATCCATATCTACGGAATTAATTCTTGTTTAATTTAAAAATTTTATTGAAAAAAGTATAAACAGGCTGCATAAAGGCATCAAAATTAAATATTCCTTTATCATTGGTAGCCCTCTTCATCAACAAGGCTCCAAAAGGAAGTAAAATAAACGTTGCCAGCCAACCTCCAATAAATGGTGAAACTTTATTGGATTCCGCCATATTCTTTCCGAATATGGACAGAAAAAAGTAAATCACAAAAATTGTTATTGCTATGATCATCGGCAAACCAAACCCTCCTTTTCGAATAATGGAACCCAAAGGGGTTCCAACAAAAAACAAGACCAAACAGGCAATGGAAAAAGCAATTCTTTTATGAAACTCCACATTGTATCCATTGATAATTTTACGCTTGTCTTTTAAGGTATTCTTAAAACTTCGAAGATTTTCGAGATTGCCCTGAACAGCAATAAAGGCATTATCCGCAATTAAATTTTTGTTCTTTTCATCAAAATTATCTAAAATTTCAGGCTTCAAAAGCTCGCCTTTAACAGTATCCTTCATCAAAGAACTCGCCCTCATTGTTTTATATACACGTTGTGCTCTGTTTGCAACGAACTCATGGTAGGGTGCCTGCAGGGAATCAATAAAAAAGTCCAGTTGTCTCAAACTTAACATTTCTTTTCCTGTTTTGTATTTAACATCATCCGGATCAAAATCACCAATACTCGACACATCAATATTCACCTCGTAATGGTCGAAATGTGCCTTGGTAAAAGGAGCTCTTTTTCTCGATTCTACAGTCGTCTTATTAGGAATCATGTCTTCAGCATAATAACCGTCTTCTAAGATCAAAGTCAAATAACGACTCCCTTCTTCAGATACTATTTCACCTTTCTTTGCTGTAATTACTTTATTATTCACCGTGTTAGACCGCAGGTCATAGATTAACACATTCTTGAGAAGATTCTCATCTTCCCCATATTTTTCTTCAAATTTTATGCTGTAATTTGGAATTTCTGTATTAAAAGTACCTGGGACCAATGCCAGTCCAGGCTCTTTCATTTTCATATTATAAATAAGATTTTTAGACTTTAAAGAAGCATACGGAAATACGTAATTTAAAAACAAAAAGTTGGAAACACTCAACACGAGCATCAGCATCACAAGAGGTCTGATAAAACGCTGTAGCGAAATTCCTGCCGATTTAACGGCGGCAAACTCATAATTTTCAGCCATATTACCCAAAGCCATAATCGCAGATAATAAAATAGCAATCGGTAATGCAGTGGGTACCATCATCAAAGCCATATACCCAAGGAACTTCAGTATAATTACAAGACTGATACCCTTTCCTGCTATTTTATCAAACTGTAGCCACAGTGCCTGCATGATCAATACAAACAGGATGATAAAAAAAGTCGCGACAAAAGGAGACAGAAAACTCTTGAGAATATATCTGTTTAAGATTTTCATTTAATTACTTCATGTCTTGGATCAACTTATTTGTTGATCATATAATTCAAATCTTCGTATTTTTTTTCATCAAAAGCAAAAGCAGCGGCATTAACCTGCTGATTTGTCTTAATATTCTTAGCCGTTAAAATTGTTCTGGTCTGGTTGGTCCCGGTTTCAATAATTTGATAGATGTGATTGGTTTTGACATCAATCCCCACTAAAATACTACTAATTTCAGAATGTGTATCAATAGGAGTCAATTTCACAAACTGAACTTTTTTTCCATTTACCTGCTTTAATTCATCCATTTTATAGGTATAGCCAGACTCATAAAAAGAATAAAATTTCGAAGGAGTAAAGCTACTTTCTTCATCAAGATCAGCATCATTGATATTCACTTCTTCGTTTTCCGGGATAATGGTATAGGTTTTTGAGCCATCAAATATCTGGGTAGAGCCGAACAAATTAACTTTATATTTTTCTCCTTTTAACAATACATCTCCCGACATTTCCTGTTTAACATCCTCAGCTTCATTATCGAGCACATAATCAAATTCCATTGAAATATCCTCATACCCTTTCATGGTTGACGAAGCTTTGTCTAAAATGCTTTTGGCAGCGGCATCATTCTGAGCCACTGCAGAAATACTTGTACATATGACTGCGAAAATAGTCAGCCCGAACATTAAAATACGTTTATTCATTGTCTAATAATTGTTGTAACGAGACCATATCCGATACAAGCACCTGTCTTGCTTTACTTCCTTCAAATGGACCCACTATATTGGCAGCCTCCAATTGATCTATGATTCTTCCCGCTCTGTTATATCCTAGTTTTAATTTTCTTTGCAGCAAGGACGCAGAACCCTGTTGTGCGATGACCACTAATTTAGCCGCTTCACCAAACAGTTTGTCCCTGCTCTCAATATCTATGTCAAGACTCGTGCCATTTTCTTCACCCACATATTCCGGTAAATTATATGCCGTGGGATAAGCTCTTTGAGAACCTATAAAATCTGTGAGATTTTCAACTTCCGGCGTATCAATAAAAGCACACTGCAATCTTGTTAATTCATTCCCTGTTGATATCAGCATATCTCCTTTACCTATCAACTGATCCGCACCTTGTGAATCGAGAATTGTTCTTGAATCAATTTTTGATGTCACTCTAAAAGCCACACGTGCAGGGAAATTTGCTTTAATAATCCCCGTAATCACATTGACCGATGGTCTTTGAGTGGCAACGATCAAATGAATTCCAATCGCCCTCGCCAACTGAGCCAATCGGGCTATCGGAGCCTCAATCTCTTTTCCTGCTGTCATGATAAGATCGGCAAACTCATCAATCACCAAAACGATATAAGGCAAGAATTTATGCCCATTCTCAGGGTTTAATTTCCTGGCGATAAATTTCGCATTGTACTCCTTAATATTTCTGACATAGGCATTTTTGAGCATGTCATATCGATTGTCCATTTCAATACACAAGGAATTCAAGGTATTAATAACCATGGTTGTATCTGTAATAATGGCATCTTCTGTATCTGGTAATTTCGCAAGATAATGTCGTTCAATCTTATTGAACAGGGTAAGTTCTACCTTCTTTGGGTCCACCAGTACAAATTTAACTTCGGCTGGATGCTTTTTATACAATAAAGATGATAACACGGCATTCAAACCAACTGATTTACCCTGACCCGTTGCACCGGCCATCAATAAATGTGGCATTTTCGCCAGATCAATTACATAAGTTTCATTAGAAATTGTTTTTCCCAAAGCAATGGGGAGTTCCATCTTGGTGTTCTGAAACTTCTGTGATGACAAAACGGATTTCATCGATACAATCGACGGCTTCTTATTGGGCACCTCAATTCCTATGGTTCCTCTACCAGGAATGGGGGCAATAATTCTAATTCCCAAGGCAGAAAGTGACAATGCGATATCGTCTTCAAGATTCTTAATCTTCGAAATACGAACACCCGCTTCAGGCACGATCTCATATAAAGTAACCGTTGGACCAATAGTGGCCTTGATACTGGCAATTCCTATTTTATAATTATTGAGCGTCTCAACAATTCTGTTTTTATTATTCTCTAGTTCCTGTTTGTTAATATGAATATTCTCGTTTGAATAATCTTTCAGCAGGTTCAATTCAGGAAATTTGAATTTTGACAACTCCAATCTGGGATCAAATTCTCCAAAATCCTGTAACAAACTATTGGAAAGATTTTTGACAATATGCTCCTCTTCTACCGGCCCCTCAACTTCTATTTCAATTTCTTCCTCTGCTTTTACCTCTTCTTCCTTTACTTTTTCTTCAGCAACCAACTCCTCTTTCACAATTTCTTCCCCCTTGAAGGTCACTTCAGGTTCAAGTATGACCGCTTCTTTCTGTGGCTCTGCCTCGATGGTTTCAAATGATTCTAACTCAATATCCAACTCCTCATCCAGACTGTCATAGGTCGTTTCGCTTAAAAAACCTTCATCCGTCACATCATCCAACACTGTAGATTCCTTTTTCTTTCTTGGTTTGGGAGCAGGCATCCAGCCTTTTATCTTTGCCGGAGTTATTTTAAAGGAAGCGATGATAAAGACTAAAAATGTAATTAATAAAAGTAATAACACTCCAATACTACCAATATAGATTTGTAAAAACTCATTAATTTCAAATCCTACTTTCCCTCCAAGTAACGGATACTGTGGTTTTAAATAGGCCAATCCCAATGAAAACCATATCATTGCCATTAAACCATTGATCCAAGATCTGTAAAGTTGTTTCACAGGAATATGTAAAATGATATACAATCCTGTAAAAAACAATAGTATGGGTATGATAAAAGTCGCTACACCAAAACCATCATAAACAAAGAAATTGCTTAATGTAGCTCCCAGTTTTCCCAGAAGGTTATTAGCACTCACATTTTTATCGGAAAAACTATCTAAAATACTTTGATCCTCCTTCCAATGTTGCAAAAAAGAATAGAAAGAGATCAATAAGAAGATGGCTGTAGAAAATACCAGAACGCCAAAAACCAAATGAGTTTGCTGGCTTTTGAACAAGCTGACAATTCTATTCGGTTTTTTTACTTTCTTTTTGGGTTTGGAAGTTCTTTTTTTTCCTTTAGCCATAGGTCACAAAAGTACATAAATAATTTAGGTTACAAACCTACGTATTCAAATCCAAAAAAAGCGATTTCTAAAGCAATTTAGGCAAGTAAATGATGAATCCAATAATTAGGGCTGAAACCGCAGCAAAGCTCACAGCTCCAGCCGAAATATCTTTAATAAATCCTATTTTTTTATGATGATCAGGATGTATAAAATCACATATCTTTTCAATAGCTGTATTTAAAGATTCCGTCACCAGCACCAATCCGGTAGCAAGAATCTGCAACATCCATTCTGTTGATGAAATTTCCAGCCACCATCCTAACAACATCACAGTCAAGCCAATAAAGCATTGAACCATGATGCTATGTTCGGTTGTAATCAAGAGCCACATTCCTTTAAAGGCATATTTAAAACTCTTGATCCTTCCCTTAACAAAGCCATCTTTCTGAAGATTCATTGTTGCTGAAAATTAATGGTTTCTATAAAAAAGAAGTCAACGCTTACTTAAGAGCCTCAAGCGCAGCAGCATAATCAGGTTCCTGTGCAATTTCCGGTACTTGTTCTGTATAAGCTACCCTGCCATGTTCATCAACAACAACCACAGCTCGGGACAACAAGCCTTTCATAGGCCCTGTTTTTATAGTCACCCCATATTTACGACCAAACTTCCCTTTCATAAAATCGGAGAAGGTCAAGGCATTTTCAATTCCCTCAGCAGCACAAAATCTGGAGTGTGCAAAAGGCAAATCTTTTGAAATATTCAACACCACTGTGTTTTCAAGACCTGCTGCTGTTTCGTTAAATTTTCGCAACGAGGCTGCACAAATTCCTGTATCAATACTTGGAAAAATATTAAGCAACACTTTTTTGCCTTTAAAATCCTTGAGTTTACCGGTCGACAGATCTGTTTGAACCAGCTTAAACTTAGGCGCTTTTTTACCCACTTTTGGCAACTTACCTATGGTTTTGATCTGGTTTCCTTTTAATGTTATTTTAGTCATTTTTTAAAATATTAAAATTGATACTCAAAGTTACATAAAATAAAAAACTCCCTAAACAATTAGGGAGTTTTTATATATAAAGTTAGAAAAACCGTTTACTGATCAATGGAGCCCATAACCCGCTTCATAAAACCATTCAAGGCTTCTTTTTTTGGAGTTCCTTTTTTTACCTCCGCATGTACTTCCAGTGCACCGTAAAGATTCGAAATTAATTCTCCAATTACATCTAATTCCTCGTCTTTTAAAGAACTTAGTTCCGTCAGATCTTCCAGTACCTCCAAGGTCTCCACCAGATAGTCTTCGTCATTGTTCTCAATAAACGTATTCAAATGTTTTATAACCGGCAATTTCATGTCTAAACAATTTAAAGGTCAATTATTATACAATTTCATTTACAAGATCCTTCAACACGTCAAACTTGTTCGTTTGAGTTTGATTTACTTTTGCCCCATCAACAAATGTTGCAAAGGTCGGAAGGTTATCAACTTGAGCCAATTGTCTGGAAGCAGGAAACTTTTCTGCATCGACCAAAACAAATTCCATGGTTTCGTTCTCAGCAGCTAATTTCTTAAATTTCGGCTTCATGATTCTACAGTTACCACACCAGGTGGCCATATATTGAACAACTACTTTTGGTTTGTCATTCACAAGCTCCGCCAAACTATCAGTATTCAATTCTGTTAACATATCTAACTATATTAAAGTGAATAACTAAGGTCTTAATGAGTGCTTAAATAAGCAGCTACACCATCTCTGTCTGCATTCATGGCATCTTTACCTTCTTCCCAGTTGGCTGGACAAACTTCTCCTTTTTCCTGTACATGCGTATACGCATCTATCAGTCTTAGGTACTCTGCAACATTTCTTCCTAAAGGCATGTCATTCACACTTTCATGAAATATTTTACCTTCCTCATCAATTAGATAAGTCGCTCTGTAAGTAACATAAGAACCATCAATCATAACATTTCCTGTTGCCTCGTCATAGGACTCAGAAACGATGTCCAGAATTCCTAATTGCGAAGAAAGATTACGGTTTGTGTCTGCTAATAAAGGGAAAGTAACACCTTCTATTCCTCCATTTTCTTTTGAAGTATTCAACCAGGCGAAATGCACCTCTGCAGTATCAACTGATGCTCCAATAACAATAGTGTTTCTTTTCTCAAATTCAGCAAGGGCATCCTGAAATGCTCTGATTTCTGTTGGACAAACAAAAGTAAAATCTTTCGGGTACCAAAAAAGCAATACTTTTTTACCGTTTTTTACTGCTTCGTCGTATACGTTAATTTTAAACGTATCTCCCATTTCGTTCATCGCGTCTACATCAAAATTTGGAAATTTTTTTCCTACTAATGCCATAATTTATTGTTTTTAAATTTATTATCTAATTTTTTTCTGACTGCAAAATTAAGTCAAAATGTACTTTGAATTCCAATTAAAATCATCTCAAATTTTTATACTGAAATAGATTTTACTTATACTCCTTAAAATCAATTTTCAACCGTGTAAAAAACAGTTGAAATTCAGCATGCAAAGATAAAGCAATAAGCCTATAAGATCTCTTAAATAAAGTATAAATATCCCAAAAAAAAAAGAGGCTAAAATAGCCTCTTTTCTTGTTTATTAATTTCTTATAAATGAATCACTTCGTCATAGGCATCTGCCACTGCTTCCATCACAGCCTCACTCATCGTAGGATGCGGATGAATTGCTTTTAGAACCTCATGTCCGGTTGTTTCAAGTTTTCTTCCGAGTACCGCTTCAGCGATCATGTCTGTCACGCCTGCACCTATCATATGACAGCCCAGCCACTCTCCGTATTTAGCATCGAAAATTACTTTTACAAAACCTTCTTTTGTGCCTGCGGCCGACGCTTTTCCTGAAGCCGAAAATGGAAACTTTCCAACCTTGATATCAAACCCTTTTTCTTTGGCTTGTTTTTCAGTCAATCCAACACTGGCAATCTCCGGACTTGCATAGGTACAACCAGGTATATTTCCATAATCAATTGGCTCTGGATTTAAACCGGCAATTTTTTCCACACAAGTGATTCCTTCGGCAGAAGCAACATGAGCCAGGGCAGGCCCCGGAACCACATCACCAATGGCGTAATATCCAGGCAAATTAGTCTGGTAAAAATCATTTACTAAAATCTTGTCTTTATCGGTTACAATACCAACATCCTCTAAACCAAGATCTTCTATATTGGACTTAATTCCAACTGCAGATAAAACGATGTCAGCCTCTAAACTGATTTCACCCTTTTTGGTTGTAACACTGGCTACGACTCCCTTTCCAGAAGTATCTACTTTTGTTACACTTGAACTGGTCATCACTTTGATTCCAGATTTCTTCAGTGATCTTTCAAACTGCTTTGAGATCTCTTCATCCTCAAGAGGAACAATATTTGGTAAAAATTCTACAATGGTCACCTCTGTACCCATAGAATTATAAAAATATGCAAATTCAACACCAATAGCTCCCGAACCAACAATGATCATTTTCTTTGGTTGTTTTGGCAACACCATTGCCTGTCTGTAACCTATCACCTTTTTACCGTCCATTGGCAAAAATGGTAATTCTCTTGACCTCGCTCCTGTGGCAATTACTAAATGATCGGCACTGTATTCAACTACTTTACCTGCTGCATCTGTAACATCAACCTTCTTACCTGTTTTGATTTTTCCAAAACCTTCTATAATATCAATTTTATTCTTCTTCATTAAAAACTGAACACCTTTGCTCATTCCTTCGGCCACACCACGGCTCCTTTTGACTACTGCAGAAAAATCTTTGTCAATCTCTTTGGCCTTTAAACCATAACTATCAACATGTTTCAGATACTCATACACCTGAGCACTTTTCAACAGGGCTTTTGTAGGAATACAACCCCAATTCAGGCAAACGCCTCCTAATTCAGCTTTTTCTACTACGGCTACTTTAAAACCTAATTGAGAAGCTCTAATTGCGGTAACATATCCACCAGGTCCGCTTCCAATGACAATAATATCGTATTTCATATGTTCAAAATATTTTGTTTCTATTTTTGAGTCAATCAGTTCTAACAACTGACTGAATTTCGGAATGCAAATTTAATCAAATTTTATTGCTTTTACAGGACTAATTTTACTTACAATAAATGAAGGTACAATTAACATCAAAATACAAAGACTTAAGGTACCAACATTGATCCATATTAAAGCTGGCATACTGATATACACCGGCGCCTGATTTACATAATATGTCTCTGGATCCAAAGCAATTATTCCTGTAAACTTCTGTACAAACAACAATCCGATCCCTATGATGTTCCCCCATAGCAATCCCTTCCCAATCAAAAAAGCTGCATTGTAAAGAAATATTTTACGAATACTCCAATTGTTGTTACCCAGCGCCTTTAAGATACCGATCATCTGCGTTCTTTCAAGAATCAAAACCAAAAGTGCGGTGATCATATTGATGCCTGCTATCAATATCATAATGCCAATAATTACGATGATATTGGTATCAAACAGACTCAACCATTCAAAAATTGAGGGAAATTTTTCCTGTATGGTATAAGCATTTAATGAAGGGTCAATTTCTTCATACACCTTAAAACCTGTTTCGTTCAGTTGGTCAAATTCATGGATAAACAACTCAAATCCACCTACCTGATCCGAACTCCATTTATTGATTCGCTGTATATGTCTGATATCGCCTATGATAAAGGTCTCATCAAATTCCTCAAAACCTGAATCAAAAATGCCGCTCACCACAAACTTTCTGGAATTCGGTGCCTTGTTAGGATCATCTTTCACAAAAAACATGTGAAACTCATCCTTCAGTTCAAGATTCAAACGTGCCGCAGTCTTTGAAGAGATTAGTACCTGATTCGAAACTTTTGTTTCAAAAACGGGAGGGGCACCAACTTTGATATATTCCTCAAAGAACGACCAATCATAATCCGCATCCACCCCTTTTAAAATGATTCCTTCAAATTCGTTTGGCGTTCTTATAATCCCGGCTTTGGTAGCAAAAGCCTGTACTTTTTTTACATTTGGCACCGATTTGAACGCTGGATAAAAATCCTGTTGCTTTAAAATAGGGCTGACCGTAATTTTTGAATTGTTTCCGTCGTAATGACTAATCTGAATATCTCCGTTAAAACCAGATATTTTCTCCTTGATCTTTTTTTGCAGACCAACACCGGTGGCCACAGAAAAAAGCATGACTATAATTCCGATGGCAATCGCGAGAATTGAAATTTTTATTATAGGCGACGAAACACTATTTTTGTGCTCCTTAGAGGCAATAATTCGCCTGGCTATAAATAACTCGTAATTCAATTGATATGAAAAGATTAATTCGGTCCAAAAATACATATTTAATTTTAGTAACTGAATTAATCGTTTTCCTTTTTATAGTAGGTTCTTTTCATGGTCATAGCACCGAAAACCTGGATTCAATTCTGAGAGATGGACGCAAAGAACAACTTGATTCCACGCAGTTGAGAATCGTTCCTGCAGCAGATTTGCTCAACAGCTATTTACCGCTATTAAGTGATAAAAACATAGCGGTGGTAGCGAACCAGACCAGCATGGTGAGTCGAGGTTGGACACTTGAAAAGAATCAACAAACACACCTTATAGACACACTTTTAAGTCATAACATTTCTATATCAAAAGTATTTGCACCTGAACATGGTTTCCGAGGCAAAGAGGATGCCGGACAAAAGGTGGCCAATGACAAGGATGTAAAAACAGGTTTACCCATTCTTTCTTTGTACGGAGCCAATAAGAAACCTCAAAAAGAACAGCTGGAAGGCATTGAACTGGTCTTGTTTGACATTCAGGACGTAGGTGTTCGATTCTACACCTATATATCCACCTTAAGCTTGGTGATGGAAGCCTGTGCTGAACAAAACATCCCACTCATCGTTCTTGACAGACCGAACCCTAACGGACATTATATAGATGGTCCGATGCTGGAGGCTGCCCATAGCTCATTTGTTGGCATGCATGAAGTACCATTGGTATATGGAATGACCATAGGGGAATATGCAACGATGGTCAATGGAGAAGGCTGGCTTAAAGACAGTGTGACATGTGATCTTACAATCATTAAAAGTTTGAACTACAGCCATGAAAGGGCTTATAGTTTAGCCGTCAGGCCTTCACCGAACCTGCCCAATGATCACTCCATTAACCTATACCCCAGTCTGGGCTTTTTTGAAGGTACGATCATCAATGCAGGCAGAGGAACCGAATTTCAATTTCAACGATATGGAGCGCCCTTTTTTCCAAAATCTGACCTGGTCTATATTCCGGAGGCTAATTTTGGTTCAAAACATCCTAAATTTAAAGGTGAAGTATGCCATGGAGTCGACTTAAGTGAAACCGATCATTTAGCAGCTATTGATATTGGATGGTTGATTGACGCCTATGAAAAAACGCCTAAAGACAAGAGTTTTTTTGGTAAGACGTTTACAATTCATGCTGGAAATGAACAACTTCAACAGCAAATCGAAGCTGGGATGAGCGTTGATGAGATTCATAAATCCTGGCAGGCTGGCATTGAAAAATTCAAGTTAATAAGAGAACAATATCTTTTATATCCTTAGATCTGAGGAATTAATTTTTGATCATTCAGGTTTAAAGCGGCAATTTTGTTTTTAAGGTTTCCACAATATTAAAGACGGCCGGGCACACTTCTGTATTTTTTAAGGTGAGGTCAGTAAGTTGTATAAATTTTTTTCTGTTTGTATGGGGGTATTCACTGCAGGCTTTCGGTCGTACGTCATAAATAAAACAAGAATTATCCTGATCTAAAAAAGCACATGGTGCTGTTTTTAACACCATAAAATCATCACCATCTCGTTGTAAATAGTGATCAACAAACTTATTCTCCTTCATTTTCAGGAATTTCGCAATCCTGCTGATATCTTTTTCAGTAAAAATAGGACTTGTTGTTTTACAGCAATTAGCACAGGACAAACAATCTGTTCTTTCAAACTCTTCATCATGAATTTCATTCATCAAAAGATCAAGCCTTTTACGCTGCTTTTTTTTTAGTTTGGCAAAATACTTTTTATTCTCAAGCCACTTTTCTTTCGCCTTTTCGGGCAATTCCTCAATTATTTTCTCCATTTCTATTCTTCCTTGAATCAAATGTACTATATCTTATCCATTATCAATTGAAAATAATTATTTTTGCGGCTTAAAACAAAGATGATCGTGGTTCAACATATGCTTTACTCTGCTGCCAAAGACGGAATAAAATCCCTTTATGACATTGAAATTGAAAAGATTGAATTTCAAGAAACCAGAAAAGACTTTGAGGGAGACATTACCATTGTGGTATTCCCTCTTTTAAAATTCATCAAAGGAAATCCCGCCCAGATTGCAGAAAACATTGGTAAATACCTACAAGAGAATTCAGCCATTGTTGTTGAATTCAATGTGGTAAAGGGTTTTTTGAACCTGGTAATCAGTGACGCCTACTATCTTTCTTTTTTCAATGATATCAATAATTTTGAGAATTTCGGTTCAGTGACCGATAAGGAAGGCGCCATAATGGTTGAATACTCTTCTCCCAACACCAATAAACCCTTACATCTTGGACATATTCGAAATAATTTATTGGGTTTCTCTGTAGCAGAGATTCTTGGTGCAGCGGGAAAAAAAGTATACAAAACCCAGATCATCAATGACAGAGGCATCCATATTTGCAAGAGTATGGTAGCCTGGCAAAAATTCGGAAATGGCGAAACACCGGAAAGCACAGGTTTAAAAGGCGATAAACTGGTAGGAAACTACTATGTTATTTTTGACAAAGAATATAAGAAAGAAATTGAGACCTTGGTTGGTCAGGGAGTTGAAGAAGATGAAGCCAAAAAACAAGCTCCTATTTTGCTTGAGGCCCAGGAGATGTTGAGACGCTGGGAAGCAGGCGACAAGGAAGTAGTCTCCTTGTGGAAACAAATGAATGAATGGGTTTACAAAGGCTTTGATGAAAGTTATAAGGCTCTTGGTGTGGACTTTGACAAAAACTACTATGAAAGTGATACCTATTTATTAGGAAAGGAATTTGTCGCAGACGGACTGGAACAGGGAATCTTTTATAAAAAAGAAGACGGCTCCGTTTGGATCGACCTGACCGAAGATGGCCTGGACGAGAAAATTGTATTAAGAGCAGACGGTACAGCGGTTTATATGACACAGGATATAGGAACAGCCATTCAACGAATTAATGATTTTCCAGACATTGACGGCTTGGTCTATACAGTAGGAAATGAGCAGGATTACCACTTTAAAGTGCTGTTTTTGATTCTTAAAAAAATGGGCTTTGACTGGGCTCAGAATCTACACCATCTTTCTTACGGGATGGTTGACCTTCCTGAGGGTAAAATGAAATCTAGAGAAGGTACTGTTGTTGATGCCGATGATTTGATGAAGGAAATGACGAAGACCGCAGGTGATATTTCGCAGGATCTTGGGAAACTGGAAGGCTATAGCGATCAGGAAAAACAAGGTTTGTTTAAAACAATTGGCTTGGGAGCCTTAAAATACTATATCCTAAAGGTAGACCCAAAAAAAAGAATCCTTTTTGATCCAAAAGAGTCTATTGATTTTAACGGTAATACCGGACCTTTTATACAATACACCTATGCCCGAATTCAATCGATTCTGAGAAAAGCTGATTTCAAGGCAAAAAAAGAGCTACAGGTGGACCAACTGCATCCAAAAGAAAAGGAGCTGATAAAATTATTACAAACCTATCCTGAAATCATTCAAAATGCAGCTCAAAATTTAAGCCCTGCTTTGATTGCCAATTTTACTTATGAGTTGGTAAAGAGTTACAATTCTTTCTATCAGAGTGTTCCCATTTTTGGTGCTGAGAATGAGCATGAAAAAGACCTGAGAATTCAATTATCTTATGGAGTATCTGCGGTGATAAAATCCTCTTTTGCCTTGTTAGGAATCCAGGTACCGGAAAGAATGTAAGTCGAAATAATCGATGAAAATCCCTTCTATAATTTGATTAATTAAATTAAATTGGTAACTTCGTCAGCTAATTATATGTAAAAATACACTGCTTTTAGGTGTATTTTTTTGATTTAAATTATTATGAAAAAAAGAAGAATAATTTTACCCCTCATTTTATTTTTATCTTTTTATTTTGGTCAGGCACAATTAATAATGATTGACGATGAAACTGGCGAATTTCGATATGAAGATGTAGCAAGGGCAGAAGGAGTTAGTAGTTCAGAAATTAAATCCAGAGCAGCAGCCTGGCTGAAAGAGTACTATACACAAATCGATTCAGTACGTGTTGATACTGCTGGAATCAATCAGTTAAATACCTATCACTTCAAATGGACACTGATCAGAAAATCTATTGACGTAGATTTGTTTTTCGATGTTGTTATAAAGGCAAAAGACAATAGGTATAAATATGACTTTAATAATTTCAGAGTAGGTAAAATGTCGAAAGGAGATTTGCAGGCCATGCCGCTTAAAAAATACATTGACAGGTTTCCGACAGACTATCAAATTCTTATCGAAGAACCTATTGACACTGAAATTACCAAAGCTATTGCGAGTTTGAATTATTATGTCTCCAACAACAAAATGGAGGTCGAGGAAGACGACTGGTAGTTATTAAAAATAGTCAAGGGTTCGTTCCAGAGCCATTCCTCTGGAAGCTTTTATCAAAAAGGTCGTTTCTGAAAAGGAAGTATTTCTGAATTCCTTCGCAAAATCATCGAAGTTTTTGAACCTAAGTATGGCTTTATTTTCACCTTTGGTGTCTTTAAAAGCTTCCCCAATCACATAGATTTTATCAAGGCCTAAATTGCTTACCTGATCAACAATTTTTTGATGCTCTTTCATAGTATCATCTCCTATCTCAAACATATCTCCTAAAATTGCCACCTTGTGCATGTCCGATAAACTGGCAAGGTTTACAATCGCTGCATCCATACTATTGGGATTCGCATTATAAGCATCTAAAATGATCTTATTCGATCCTTTCTGAATAATCTGAGACCTATTATTATCTGGTACGAACTGCTCCAAGGCCTCTTTAATATCTGAGGGTGAAATTCCAAAATAATCCGCCATACATACGGCCGCCGCAATATTGGCAAAATTATAGGCCCCGATAAGATTGCTTTGAACCTCCACTGCATCGAATTCGATGCTTACAAACGGATCCGCTCCTTTAAATGCAACAGCGCAATCTTTAGCTCCCTGACCAAACAAAATCCTATCCATGCCTTCCGATTTATCCATCTGAATGCGATCTTCCTGATTGACAAAAACTTTCTTTCCATGCGCCAAAAGATGTCTGTACATTTCTGTCTTTCCTTTAATAACGCCTTGATAACTGCCAAAGCCTTCCAAATGCACCCTACCAAAATTGGTAATATATCCATAATCTGGCAGTGCAATCTTACAGAGTGCTTCAATTTCCAGCTGATGATTTGCCCCCATTTCTACAACACCAAAATTATGATCAGGTGTCATGGCCAATAAAGTGAGAGGCACACCAATATGATTGTTAAAATTACCTTTGGTAGCATAACAATTAAATTTTTTATTTAGCACTACATTGATCAACTCCTTGGTGGTCGTTTTACCATTACTACCCGTTAAAGCAACAATTGGAATTGCTAATTGCTGTCTGTGAAAAGTAGCCAGATCCTGAAGACATATTAAGACATCTTCCACCAAAATAAAGCGCTCATCTATTTGATATGCCTCTTCGTCAATAACGGCATAATTGGCACCATTATCAATAGCCTGCATGGCATATTTATTTCCATTGAAACTTTCTCCTTTCAAAGAAAAATAAATAGCATCTTTCACATCGTCTCTGGTGTCTTTAACAACCTTATAGCTTTTTTTATAGAGCTCGTATATTTCTTCTATTCTCATAAAGTAAATGTAAAAAAAAACTCAATATCTGTTTATGATATTGAGTTTTTAAATATGGTAACTATTGAATCTTATTTTGATTCTTTTCTTCTTCTTGAATAGGACATCTGACCCAATTTATCAGTCGCACATCTAAATCCGATGAAGTTTGTTGCCATGTATTCTGGCAAATATCTTCTCTGAGCAGGATCCAACCAAAAGGCTCTGTCTTTCCATGATCCACCTTTAAATACTCTTGTCTGGTCACTGATCAGGGTGTTTCTTGTTTTCGTATCATACTGTTGAATGATCAAACCGCTTTCTCCAATTTGTCTTGGGATTTTTGGCGAGTTATACATTCTTGGCTTCTGCTCTGACTCATCTTCATCTCTGAAAAATTGTTTGGTAGAAGCTAAATCACCATCACCATTATCAATATTATAGGCCTTTTCATAATTGTTTCTCATAAAGGCATCTCTTTTGGTCACTGGAACGTACTTCACACTACCAGGTAAATCTCTAGGTACAATTTTTCCGTTATCAAGCGTATCAAATTCGACGTTGTTATAATCTACAACTACTACATTTCCTTCTTTATCGATCTGTTTTTTATTGAAAACATTTCCTCTAAAATAACTGAAGTCATTAGCATCGTTATCAATAATTGGACGATATACATCAGCTACCCATTCGGCAACATTTCCACTCATATCATACAATCCAAAAGCATTTGGCTTGTAAGACTTAATTCTCATAGTAATATCTGCACCATCATTACTCCATCCAGCCAGACCACTATAATCTCCCTTTCCTTGTTTGAAATTGGCCATTTGGTCTCCTTTGTATCTTCTTGAATCTTCACGTGTTGAACTTCCGTTCCATGAATATTTTTTTCTACCTCGTAAAGAATTGTATTCTCTGTTTTCAATCTCAGCTTTTGCAGCATACTCCCACTCTGCCTCTGTTGGCAGTCTGAAGCGTTGTGCAAGAATACCATCTGATGTTTTTACATGACGACCTGTAAATGAACCTTCAGATTTCTTCTCTTTCGAAGAATAGTCTTTAATTCCTTTATAATAGATCGTAGAATCACCATCAAATAATAAGTTTGGATTGGTTAAATAGGTTTCTGTATCAAATCTGTTCGCTCCTTCAACATCCAAAGAATCCATATCAAAAAGTGTATGCAATACCCCTTTGTCGATCAGAATCTTTTCATTTACCCTGTCAGTTCTCCACTTGCAAAATTCAGCAGCCTGTCTCCAGGAAACCCCAACTACAGGATACTCAGCATAGGCCGGGTGTCTTAAATAGTTTTCGGTTAACAATTCGTTAAATCCTAAGGTATTTCTCCATACCAAGGTATCAGGTAATGCTGCCTGGTAAATTTTTCTGTATGTATCGTCAGATGGTGGAAATACTTTTTCCAAATATTGCAAATACAATAAGTATTCAATATTCGTTACCTCTGCTTCATCCATATAAAATGAACGCACTTGTTGTTTTACAGGAGTTGTGTTCCAATCAAACATAACGTCATCCTGAACACTTCCCATTGTAAAAGTTCCTCCTTCGATCAACACCATTCCTGGTGGTGGTCCAAGTTCTTTGTAATTGGCATTTGCCTGAAACCCACCATACTTGGGATTGTTATACTCCCAACCCGTTAAAGTGGATACACTCTTATTACTTTTAGAGCAACTTGCCAGAAGAACAGATGCTAATAATATGAGTAAAACTTTGTTACTGCTAAACTTTTTCATAATTATTGATTGACTATTTTTTAGATAAATACAAAAACGATTGTCACCGATTTTAAAAGGTCTTCACCTGATATAATTCCGGTTTCAATGCTTGTATAACGATTCTTTTATTTCTTTAGTATGTATAATGTTGTAAAATGTTTAATTTTGAACGTTTTCGAGCCCATATGTCCTTAAAAAAGTCTTCTACTTTCGTATTTATCCTTCTCCAGTGTTTTTTTGGATTCACACAAATTTCTGAATCCAAGACAATTACACTTTCCTGGGATGACCAGAGTTCTGTTCAATTTTCTGCGGAGGAAACCATTGTTTTACCCCTTGTTGAGGGTAATTTTTTCGATGAAAATAACATTCCTACCTCCACACATATATTCAACGTGCAAAACAACACAATAGTACAGCAATACCAAATAAATAATGTTAAACTTTCAACAATAAATCCATCCTTATTAAAAAATGTGAATACCGCTGCTATTCCAGCCGAGATTAGCAGTGATTTTCAGACAACAAAAATAAAGAATAAATCTGTGGCAGTTCTAAAGTTACAGGGATTGGTCAAAAGAGATGGTCTTATTCAAAAAGTAAGCTCTTTTACCCTTGAGTATGCCCTGACTTCAGAAAACGGTATGCAAAATATTTCGAAGCGTTCTCAGGTTCGTGTGGTTGCGAATTCCGTCCTGTCTGCAGGTAATTGGTTCAAATTCAAAATTGACAGTACAGGTGTTTATAAAATTGATAAAGAACTATTGGAACAAATAGGCATCAGCACCGCAAATTTAGACCCTCGTAATATCAGTATTTTTGGAAATGGTGGCAAAATGCTTCCACAATTAAACAGTCAATTTCGCTATGACGACCTTCAGGAAAACGCGATTTTTATTCAAGGTGAAGCTGATGGCGCTTTTAATGATGATGACTATATCCTGTTTTATGGTCAAGGGCCCGATTATTGGAGCATAAATAACGAACAGCCCGCATTGTCAAGACATGTTAAAAATTTATACAGCGATTTCGCTTATTATTTTATTAGCATTGATCAGGGACCCGGAAAAAGGATAACAACCGCAACTCCTGTGGAGCTTGCAGCTGATGTGCAGCTGAACACTTATCATGATTTTGTGTTTCATGAATTGGATTTACTGAACTTGTTTGCCAACGGTCAGCAATGGTTCGGTGAAGATTTTAGTTTTGAAGAGACTCAAACGCTGAATTTTGATTTTACGGATCTGAGCACAAGCGAGCCTTTACAGGTACGGGCACGTGGGGTGGCCATCTCAAGTAGTAATACTCAAATGAATATCAGCGTAAATGGTCAGGAATCATTGAATTTAAATTACTCGTTAATTGCTAATAACAGTCTTACAAAGGCTTCTACAGACGAAGATGAAGCAAGTGTTCTTTTGAATAACGAGAATATAGCGATTCAGATCAGTTATAACAATAACGGCAATCCTTCTTCGAGAGCCTATTTAGATTATATTGAGCTCATTGGGAGCAAAAAGCTGATAGCCCGTGGCAATCAATTCCGATTTCAAAATACAGAGGCATCAGATCCAAATACCACCTATGAATTTAGCATTCAAAATGCCCAAAATATTGAACAACTTTGGGACATCAGCGACCCATTAAACATCAAACGTATTGCAAACCAAGGTGATGATGCGAATTTTAGCTTTCGAAAACCTGGTGGGATGAACAAATTTATGTTATTAGGTTCAGATGATTACCTGATTCCTGAATCGATTGCATCCAACGAAATAAAAAACCAAAACCTGCACAGTCTGGCCGATATTGAATATGTAATGATCAGTCCAGACTATTTGTTATCCGAGGCTGAAAGACTGGCCACCTATCACAAGGAAGTTTCAGGTTATTCGGTAGCTGTAGTCGATTTGAATGAAATTTATAATGAATTCGGTTCAGGAAGCCCGGATCTCACAGCCATCAGAGATTTTATCAGGTATTTATATCAAGGTGGTGCTGGGAATCAGAAAAGCATTCAATATGTTTGTCTGTTCGGGGATGCTTCCTTTGATTTTAAAGATCGAATCGGGGATAATAACAATATCATCCCTGCTTTCCAATCCTTTGAGAGCTTTAACCTTGCCTCTGCCTATGTTACAGATGACTATTTTGGAATGATGGATGATAATGAAGGTAATCTGGGAAGTGCTGACATGCAGGATGTTGCCATTGGCCGCTACCCGGTGACTTCTCTCAAAGAAGCTAAGGACCTCATCGATAAGACTTTAAAATATTATGCTACTTCTTCCTTAGGAGATTGGAGAAACACCTTGAGTTTTGTAGCGGATGATCCGGATAATGCAGGCGAATTCATTTTGCAGCAGGCCCTTGATAATATAACCAAGGAAATTGAAGAAAAAAAACCCGCTTTTAACATTAAGAAGATCTACGCTGATGCACATCAACAAGAAAGTTCAGCTGGTGGAGAACTCTACCCTACGGTAAATGAGGCCATCAACAACGCGATAGAAACCGGCACTTTGTTTTTAGATTATTTCGGGCATGGTGGAGTTAATGGCTGGGCAGAGGAACGGATTTTAGAAATCCCACAGATTCAGGACTGGAACAATTATGATGCGCTTCCCTTGCTCATAACGGTAACCTGTGAGTTTGCAAGATTTGACAATCCAGCAAGACCTACCGCCGGTGAATATACTCTGTGGAATGCTCAGGGAGGAACCTCTCATTTGATATCTACTACCAGAGAGATTTTCATAAGCGTGGGTGAAGTGTTTAATCGCAACCTGATTGCCAACCTTCTGGGCTACGAAGGACAAGACTATACCATCTCTGAAGCATTGATGTATACCAAACACCAATCATTTACTTCCCAACGTTTTTTTGTGTATAGTTTTGGAGATCCGGCCATGAAAATGGCAGAAGCCAAACCACAGATTCGAATTACCAAAATGAATGATGTTGCTATAAGTCAATCCACGGATACCTTAAAAGCATTGTCAAAAATCAAACTTGAAGGTGTTATTCTGGATCAAAATCAGCAAATACTCAATGATTTTAACGGCACCTTAAGTGCCACCATTTACGACAAACCACTCGACAAAACAACGCTGGACAATGACAATCTCGGCAAGAAGATGGAATTTACCGCCATTGAAAGTAAAATCTTCAGAGGAAGAGCCAGTGTAAATGCGGGTACATTTTCCTTTGATTTTATTGTTCCTAAAGATATCCGAATTGCTTATGGAAATTCAAAGATCAGCCTATATGCTGAGAATCAGACTTCCGACAGAGCAGGTGCCGATATGAACATCATTGTGGGCGGAATTGACCCCAATGCTCCTTCTGATACGGAAGGGCCGGAAATCAGGTTGTATATGAATGATGAGTCCTTTGTTGACGGGGGAAACACCAATTCTTCTCCTGTATTGTATGCGGTCCTGGAAGATCTCTCAGGAATAAACACCTCAATTACGGCAGTTGATCATGATATCATCGCAATTTTGGATGACAATAATAACAACCCTTATGTGCTCAATGACTACTATGAAACGGAGCTAAATGACTTTCAAAAAGGAAAAGTTAAGTTCCCGTTTCGCAATCTGGACGCGGGTTTACACACAATTAAATTTAAATGTTGGGATACATACAATAATCCATCAGAATCTACGTTAAGTTTTATTGTAGTCAATGACAACGACTTAATATTAAGTAACGTATTGAATTACCCGAATCCGTTTGTTAATTACACTGAATTTTGGTTTAATCACAATAAACCAAACGAAACCCTTGAGGTACAGGTGCAAATATTTACGATTTCAGGTAAACTAGTAAAAACCCTTAACCGTTCTGTGCAATCAGACGGACTGTTATCCAGAGACATATCCTGGAATGGTCTTGATGATTTTGGCAACAAAATTGGTAAGGGTGTTTATGTATACAAGCTTCATGTTAGATCACAAATATCAAATGCGACAGCTGAGAAATTTGAGAAACTTGTCATTTTACAATAACAATTAAGATCTAAATCCCTAAAATCCTAAACATTAGATGAAAAAAATAAGTCTAATTGCAATCGCTACAATCCTCGGAATTTTCACTTCTTATGCGCAAGATGAAGTAAATCCAATTACAACAGCAGCTCCGTTTTTACTCATTGCACCTGATGCAAGAGCCGGAGGAATTGCTGATATGGGAGCAGCAACTTCCACTGATGCGAGTTCATTACACTACAATGCGGCCAAATATGCTTTTTCTGAATCAGAATGGCAAATCGGATTGAATTACACGCCCTGGCTGCGAAATTTAACGAATGATGTAAGCTTAACCAGCTTGTTCGTTTCGAATAAAATAAACGAAAGATCCGCCTGGGCTACCAGTCTTACTTATTTTTCTTTGGGATCGATTGAATTAACTGATGGGTCCGGAATTAGTTTAGGATCAGAAAATCCAAATGAATTTGCAATTGACGGGGCCTACTCATTAAAATTGAGTGAGGTCATATCGATGGCTGTTGGCCTTAGGTTTATACATTCTGACCTTGCCGTACGCGTCGATAATTCTGAAATTCAAACAGTGAACACTTTTGCGGTAGACGTATCTATGTTCTATCAAAGTGAGGAAAAAAATTATGGTGATTTCAACGGACGTTGGAGAGCGGGGGTAAATATATCGAATATCGGACCAAAAGTAGAGTTAGTTTTAGGAGGGGATGAAAGCTTTATTCCTACCAACTTAAAAATGGGCGGTGGATTCGATTTTATTCTGGACAATGCCAATACCATTACTGCCGGGCTGGAATTGAATAACTTATTAGTACCAACACCCCCAATTAGAGACAATGCTACAGGGGAAATTATAGCAGGTAAAGATGACAACGTAAATTTCCTTACCGGAATGGTACAGTCCTGGTATGATGCACCAAGAGGTTTTGAAGAAGAAATGGAAGAATTCATCTGGCAGGTAAGTGCTGAATACCTTTACAATGATGTATTTTCAGTAAGGGCAGGATATTTTCATGAGTCAGAAAATAAAGGAAACAGACAATTCTTTACGGTTGGAACAGGATTCAAATTCAGAAGCACAACACTTGACGTCTCCTATTTGATCAATGCATCGGATGTCAACAATCCGCTGGAAAGTACCTTACGTTTTTCTCTAACGATCAACTTGGGTGATTCCTATGCTTATTTCTAAAAGATAGCAGGGAACGGCAGGTAACTATCTGTAGGCAATTAGAAGAGTTGAGTTCTTTTTTGAATGTTTGACTATATATTATATATTTAGGTATAATTAACACTCGTATGAAAGAACAGCATATTTCAACAAAATTTACGGTTTTCGAAAATCAGAATGAGCTAAGTTCTACGGAGCGTAAATTCTTGCAGCAGGCGATTGAAGCCAGAGACAAGGCCTATGCCCCCTATTCATCCTTCAATGTCGGAGCGGCTGTGGTCTTAGCATCCGAAGAAGTATTTGTTGGAAATAATCAGGAAAATGCTGCCTATCCTTCAGGTGTTTGCGCCGAAAGGGTGGCTATATGGAGTGCGATTGCTACCATACCCAACGGGATCATAAAGCAAATTTACATTTCAGCCCGTTCAGACAAAACAAGCGTAGATCGGCCCATCGCGCCATGCGGAGCCTGCAGACAGGCTATTGCAGAATACGAGACAAGACAAAAAGAACCTATCGAAATTTATTTTACGGGTGAAACGGGTCGAATTGTGAAGGCTCATTCCATGAACGACCTTCTCCCATGGATGTTTGACAATTCAATGTTATCATGAATAAAGATGTCACCTCACGAGAAGATCTATTGACTATAGTAAGTGACTTTTATGTTGATTTGCTTAAAAGTGACGAACTTTCTCATTTTTTTGAAGCATTTAAACAAAAAGAAGTTTTAAAACACCATCTTGATACTTTGGTGGATTTTTGGGATAACACACTGTTTTATTCCGGTGCTTATAAAAAAAATGCCATGAAGCCTCATGTTGCTATTCATGCTAAAAATGAAATTCAAATAAATCACTTTTCTGAGTGGTTGCAACTTTTTAACAAAGCTGTGGATTCCAACTTTACAGGTCCAAATTCCGAAACATTAAAAAGCAGGGCGCTTTCTATTGCCACTGTCATGAAGTTAAAACTCAAGGTTCATTAGTTCTTCAATTTTAACCGATTTTTATCAGCTAAATTTTCTTCCCTAGCCAATAAACCTTATCTTACCACACCATTCGAATCATTTAATTCATACCCTATGAACTCAATAATTACTGGAACTGGGAGCTATATTCCGGATGTCGTTAAAAAAAATGATGACTTTCTGGAGAATACTTTTTACAGCGAAAAGAACGATAGACTTACTGATCCTAACCCAAGCATCATTGAGAAATTTCAAAGTATTACAGGGATTGAAGAAAGAAGGTATCTCAAAAGCACCTTATTGAACAGTGAAATTGCAGCGCTCGCCTCTCATAGGGCTATCGAAGCTGCCAACATTGATCCTGAGGAAATAGATCATATCATATTTGCCCATAATTTTGGTGACATGGATGCCAATGGAAAGCAGTCAGATATGCTGCCAAGTTTAGCTTCTAAGGTCAAAAATTTGTTGAGAATTAAGAATCCGGATTGTGTTGCCTACGATATTGTTTTTGGCTGCCCAGGTTGGGTACAAGGCATGATTCAAGCAGATCAATATATACAATCAGGTATGTCAAAAAAATGCCTGGTCATCGGATCAGAGACATTGTCAAGAGTAATCGATCCGCACGACAGAGATTCCATGATCTATTCAGATGGTGCCGGGGCCTGTATTCTGGAAAAAGGAGAAAATGAAAAGAAAGGCATCTTGAGTTATGCCTGTCAAACTTATACTTTTGAAGAGTCAAATTATATATTTTTTGGTGAATCAAACAAAACGGAAGAAACTGAGGACACCTTGTATTTGAAAATGCATGGTAGAAAAATTTATGAATTTGCATTGAACAAAGTTCCTTTGGCAATGAAAAAAGCCTTGGACGAATCAGGCTTAGGAATTGATAAAATCAAAAAAATATTGATTCATCAGGCAAATGAAAAGATGGATGAAGCCATTATAAAAAGATTTTATCGCCTTTATAAAAACCAGGTTCCAGAAGGGATCATGCCTATGAGCATTAACAAACTAGGCAATAGTTCTGTAGCGACCGTTCCCACATTACTGGATTTGATTTTAAATGACAATCTGGAAAAACATAAAATTGTGAAAGGAGATGC
Organism: Lutimonas sp.; assembly: GCF_051011215.1. Taxonomy (NCBI): domain Bacteria; kingdom Pseudomonadati; phylum Bacteroidota; class Flavobacteriia; order Flavobacteriales; family Flavobacteriaceae; genus Lutimonas; species Lutimonas sp. The sequence continues at coordinate 26,567 of NZ_JBPCUJ010000008.1, read as the reverse complement.
TATTATTCTTGCTTCAGTCGGTGCCGGGATGAATATCAATGCGATCGTTTATCAATATTAGATGGTTTTTTTAAAATAAAACGCGCTCCAAATTGTTAAATTGCTTACTTTCGAAGCCTAATAATTTCGAATTATGCAACTTTCAGATCAAGCAAAAAAATATCTTTTAGAAGCCGCAAAATGGGCTAACTTTATAGCTATCGTGGGTTTTATTGCCATAGGATTACTTGTTATTATGTCTTTTTCTATTGGCACAATTATGGCAAGCCTCCCCGAAGGGTCACTTGGTGGTTTATCCCCAAAATTCTTTTCATTCTTTTACCTCATTGCCGCCGGCATCTATTTTATTCCAGTGTTTTTCTTGTTTCAATTCGGACAGAAAATAAAGCAGGCCTTTGCAGAAGATGATCATAACCTGCTTACTTTTGGCTTGAAAAAACTACGATCTCATTATAAATTTATCGGGATACTTTGTATCATTTTTATCGTATTTTACTTTCTAATGATTTTACTGGGTGCTTTTGGTGCCCTTGCGATGGCTTAAGCCAATAAAGTACTAAAGTCAGTACCAGAAGGGAATTCAGAGGCTTCTTTGTTTTTGTCAAATATCCTGGCTGTAAGAGGCCCTCTTAAAATCTGACGCTCACCTTCTACCTCTATCCAGCTTCCTTCGCGCAGGCCAATGACACGAGTATCATTATACACATGAAATTCTTTTATTCTAGTCTCTCTGGTTTCTCCTTTATGGGTTGAGCTGGGGTCGGGATCCAGGTAATGAGGATTCAGGTTGTACGGAAGTAGTCCAAGCGAATCCAAGCTTGGAGGTTGAACAATCGGCATATCATTGGTGGTTTTTACACTGGGTCCTATAATGTTACTGCCGGCACTGCTTCCAAGGTAAGGCTTTCCTTTTTGCACTTCTTCTCTTAAAACATCCATCAATCCATTTTTATGGAGTGTATCGACCAATACAAACGTATTTCCTCCACCTACATAAAATGCTTCCGCCTTTTTAATGGCTTCAAGAGGGTCCGCGAATTCATGGATTCCTTTAACTTCAAAATTCAAATGTTTCAATGCATTCTGCACAATTTCAGTATAGGCATCATGACTTATGCCACCAGGTCGTGCATATGGAATAAATAAGAGTTGAGATATTCCTTGGAAATGAATAGTTAAACGAGGAATTAAATACTCTAAAAAGCCACCCCCATGCAGCGTAGAAGTGCTCGCGACAATCATTTTTTTCATCTTTTTTTTATTTAAAATTAATTAATCGCTTTAACAAAATATTATAAGTTCAATAATATTATTTTTACACGCATAATCGTTTCTTTGAAAAATGAATCAAAATTACCTCATCTTTTTTCTTTTTTTCGGCTTGATTGCTACAGCTCAAGAAAATAGAGTTCTCATTACCGGTGAGGTTAAAAATGATTCATTACCCATCGAAAATGTCCATATAATAAATAAAAACTCTCTTAAAGGAGGCATTAGCAATCGATTGGGACAATTCAAAATATCCGTTACGGATAAAGATACTCTGATGATTTCTGATATTCAATACCAGAATAAAATAATTGTCATTAACCAAGACCATTTGCTCAATAGGTTTATCGAAATTAATTTACTGGAATTAACCAATCAACTGGACGAGGTGTTGGTCCAACAATTTGATGATATGTCTGAGGAGTTAAACCTTCCCAACGCCGGTAAAAAGCCATTGAATAAGCTTGAACGAAACCTCAATCATTACAGTCAGAAAAGTACACCTATTGTTATTTTAGAAGCATTGCTTTTTAAACCTGGAGGCATTGATGACATCTATAATATTGTTTCCGGAAATCGCAAACGAGATCGTAAATTGAATGCCCTGATTCAGGAGGATGCCTTAAATGAAGGAAAACTGCAGTATGTGCGGACCATGCGTGAACACTTTCAGGATGACTTTTTTATCAACTCAGTTAAAATTGAAGAACAACACATAGATCCTTATATCTATTTTTGTCTGGCCCAGAATATTGGCAGCCTGTATGACAAAGGAAGACTTATCGAAGTTATTGACATTTTACTCAAATCACAGGAACAATATTTCCAATCCCTGGAATCGGTTGACGATTAAGCATCTTTTAAACATCCAGAAGTTTCCATAAATACTTAGAAGCCAAAGTTCTATAAGGAATCCATCCGTCAGAAATTTCATTCATTTTATTTTTGAGCTCTTTTTTTTCCAACTCAATACCGTATAATTTCTTCATCGAGTTCTGAATGCCCAGATCATCCACGGGAAAAACATTGGGTCTATCCATGGGAAACATGAGGATCATTTGTACCGTCCACTTCCCTACTCCTTTAATCTGAGTGAGATAGTCAATGATTTCATTATCCGACATCTGTTGCAAATAGTCAAAACTCATGTCATTCTCTAAAGAAAATTCGGCAACATTCTTTACATAGTTCGCCTTGCTATTTGACAAACCAATACCTCGCAGTACTTCATGCTCCTTCGCCAAAAGAATTTCGGCTCCCGGATAACTGTCCGGAAACAAATCTGTAAACCGTTTCCAGATGACCTTCACAACTTTGGTAGACAATTGCTGGGAAACAATCGATGATAATAAAGAGTGATAGATATCAATATCTAGTTCAGGTCGAATTTCATAATTTAAGGCTGAAATTGCCTGAAAAAGTGTTTCGTCAGCCCTAAAATGTTTTAAAATCTCCTGATGTGAGTTCAAGTTTAACTATTTTTTAAAAAAATTATCTAATGAGTCTATGTACATTTGCACCACTAAATTTAACACTTTTCAAAGAATGAGGCAGCCTCTTTATTTTTTATGTTTTTTACTTACGATTTCAATCATGAGTTTTGGAGTCCATAAACACTATATAAGTCTTACAAAAGTTGATTTTATCAAAGAAAAAGAAGTAGTACAGGTAACCATGAAATTCTTTATCGATGATATTGAGTCAGCCCTGGAGAACCGACATGGTGAAGACTTGCAGCTTACAACAAAAGATGAGCATCCTTCAACAGATCAATTTATAGAGCGTTACATCAAACAAAAGTTTAAAGTTTGGATCAATGAGCAGGAAAAAGAGTTCTCCTATATCGGTAAGGAATATGAAAATGACAGTGTTTTGTTTTACCTTGAATTTGAGAATATTTCTGGGATAGAAAGTATTGAAGTTCAAAACGCTATGCTTTTCGAAGCATTTGAAGAGCAGCAAAATTACTTAAAATTTAATGTGAACGACATTCGCAAAACAATTATACTTGTCAAAGCCAATCCGAAGGAGCGTCTTAATTTCTAGCGCTTTTCATTATTACATTAAAATTACCTATTTTCGACCGGTATTTTCAAGAAAAAGATAAAATAGAATATGAAAAAAATTACATTATTAATCGCTTTGTTATTTACTGGCGTGCTCTCTTTTGCACAGGAAACAGAAAAAGAAAAAGCGCCAGGGCATTATAATATCAGTAAATTCAGACAGTTAAAACAAGAACTGCCAACACCAAATTCATACCGTACGGCCTCAGGAGCACCCGGACATGAGTATTATCAGCAGAAAGCTGATTATAAAATGGATATCATTCTTGACGATGACAAGCAACGAATCTATGGTGAAGAAGTAATCACATACTATAATAATTCACCGGATGACCTTGAGTACCTTTGGGTACAGTTAGATCAGAATATAAGAGCTCCGGACGCCAAAACCAACGATGTAAAAGCAGGGGGACCTGCTTCCTATTATAGCCCTAAGAAATTTACGGAAGAATTCTTGGGCAAACCTTTTCAAGGTGGGTTTAACATAGACTATGTTAAAAATACAGAAGATGGTGACATGACATACACGGTAAACGGGACGATGATGAGAATTGATCTTCCTGCAATTTTAAAAGCCGGAGATAAAACAAGTTTTAAAATAAAGTGGTGGTATAATATTCCCAATCACGTCATCGATGGAGGAAGATCAGGATTTGAACATTTTGAAAAAGACGGCAACAACAATTACGTAATCGCTCAATTCTTTCCAAGAATGGCAGTGTATAATGATGTTGAAGGATGGCAGAATTTACAGTTTTTAGGACGTGGAGAATTTGCCTTGGTTTTTGGCGATTATGAAGTAAACATTACCACGCCGGAAGATCATATATTGGATGGTACAGGAGTGGTGACCAATAGAAAAGAGATGCTAAGTTCAAAACAATGGAAAAGATACGAACAGGCATTGACCTCTTATGACGAACCCGTTGTAATCGTCACCCAGGAAGAGGCAGAAGAAAATGAAAAAAAGGTTTCTAAAAAAACCAAAACCTGGAAACTGAAAGCTGAAAACGTACGTGACTTCGCATTTGCCACATCCAGAAAATACATCTTAGACGGTCAGGCTGTTAAATTAGGTGAAAGAACAGTTATGGCGATTTCTCTTTATTCGAAGGAAGGGAATCCTCTTTGGGGTGAATATTCAACCCGAGTGGTTGCCAGCACTGTAAAATCGTATTCTGCGCAAATGTTTGACTATCCGTATCATAAGGCGATCTCAGTGCATGCCAAACGTCAGGGTATGGAATATCCAATGATCTGTTTCAATTTTGGGAGACCAAAACCAGATGGAACATATTCTGAAAGAACCAGAAACGGTATGATTGGTGTTATTATTCACGAAGTAGGACATAACTGGTTTCCGATGATTGTCAATTCTGATGAGCGTCAATGGGGCTGGATGGATGAAGGTTTAAATACTTTTGCACAGTTATTGGCAGAACAGGATTTTGAACCTGGCTTCCCGTCACGAGGCTATCCTAAGAATGTTGTCGACTACATGGATGGCGATCAGGCAAAAATCGCTCCGATTATGACTCAACATGACAATGTTTTTAAAAGTGGTCCAAACGCGTATTCTAAACCGGCCGCAGGTCTGTACATTTTGAGAGAAGTAGTTTTAGGGCACGACCTTTTCGACAAAGCTTTTATGACATATGCACAAAGATGGAGGTTTAAACACCCTACACCTGCTGACTTTTTCAGAACGATGGAAGATGCCTCTGGAACAGATTTGGATTGGTTTTGGAGAGGATGGTTCTATACAACTGATTATAATGATATAGGTGTTAAAGACATTAAAAAGTATATCGTTACGGAAGAACCAACAGAAAAAGCTAAAAAATTAGCCAAACGTTATGGTATGACTGTTGACCAGTTAGGAAAGAACTTGTACCTTGTTGAAGCCGATGCAAACAGCACAGATGCAGCTGCAAGTGGTGGTTCCGTCCAAGACATTGCTACCTTAAATGAGTATCTGTCAGATAATTTTTCAAAAGAAGAAAGGAATTCATTAAAAGACACCAAATATTTCTATGAAATCATCTTTGAAAAGCCAGGTGGTTTGGTGATGCCAATTTTGGCCGAGATCACCTATGCAGATGGCAGTAAAGAAAATAAATATTATCCCGCCGAGATTTGGAGGTTTAATGACAAAGAAATCAAGAAAATCATAGGTAGCGAGAAAGAAATTAGCAGTATCGTAATTGATCCCAACCAACTTACAGCGGATGTTAATCTCGAAAACAACAGTTGGCCAAGAAAAGAAAGTGAGTCTAAATTTGATTCTTTTAAAAAAGAAAAAATTACGGACTAAGTATCCATTTAAAAAGATAGAGACATGAAAACAATCGCCTTAAAATCATTGACAATTTTATTCTTATGCAGTTCTGTTCTGACCTTTGCTCAGGAGAAATTCAACGCGGACACCGATAATTCTGTCGTTTATTGGAAAGGTTCAAAACCAACCGGAGATCACAACGGTACCGTGAAGGTCAAAACGGGTTTTTTTAATATATCAGACAAAGGAATTTCGGGAGAATTTGATATCGACATGACTTCCATTATCAATCTCGATTTAGAAGCCGGGAGCAAGTACAACACGAAACTGGTGAATCATTTAAAAAGTGAAGATTTCTTTTCTGTAGAGAAATTTCCTACCGCCACATTTAAAGTGACAAAATCTGAAGTAAAAGGAGAAAAAACCTTGATAACCGGCAATCTAAGTATCAAAGGAATAACACATGAAATATCATTTTTAGCAACTGTTCATCAGGAAGCTAAAAAATTACATGTAAAAAGTGACACCTTTACCATTGACCGTTCTAAATGGGAAGTGAAGTACAAATCAACTTCATTTTTTGCTGATCTGGGAGACAAATTCATTTATGATGACATCGAATTATCATTTGATGTAGTCGCCAACCAATAGCACAAAAATATTTAAAGTGAAAGCCTCTGGAGATCCAGGGGCTTTTTTTATTGGAATTCAATGGCATGTGTATTCTTGACTTCATTGATGATAAAAGTACTATGTGCACTGCCAATATGATCTAAATACGTCAGTTTATCATTTAAAAACTGATGATAATGTGGCATGTCCTTTACCATAATTTTTAGCAGGTAGTCATAATCTCCACTCACGTTATAACATTCCAGAACTTCAGCAAATTTTATCACTTCTTTTTCGAATTGAACGACGTATTGGTGTTTGTGTTCTTTTAATTTGATCTGACAAAAGACGACAAAGCTCAAATCTACCATCTCCTTATTCAGCCTTATGGAATAAGCTTCAATAACACCTTTTCTTTCCATTTTTCGTACACGCTCATAGATGGCTGTGCTGGACAATCCCAGGTGTACCGATAATTCTTTGGTCGTAATTTTACTGTCATTTTGCAAAAAGGATAGGATTTCCTTGTCAATAGCGTCGAGCATAAGCGATATTTTATCTATTATTTAATCATATTACCGTAAAACAAATTAAATATACCTATTATTTAGTTAAATAATAGATTTATTATCTATAATTGACCATTATCATTGACTAATTTACTGCCTGATTGTAATTTTACACCAAAATAACACATAAAATCAATTCTTATGAAGTTCAATCCGGCAGATAATATTCAGGATCTACAATACTTTGGTGAATTTGGTGGAGTAAATCCATCGATTTCAGATTCATCAACCTATACTTTTTTAGCGGCAAAATCGATGATCGACACGTTTGAGGGAAATCTCGAAGGATGTTACTTGTATTCAAGGCACAGTAGCCCCTCAAACCTTTATTTAGGTCAAGCGTTAGCTGCGATGGAAGGTACTGAAGCAGCGAATGTATCAGCATCCGGTATGGGATCGATCTCTTCTGTATTGCTTCAAATATGTGCTCAAGGTGACCATATTGTATCCTCCAGAACAATTTATGGCGGAACCTACGCTTTTTTAAAGAACTTTACACCTAAATTTGGGATCCACACTTCCTTTGTTGACATCACGGATCTTAGCAGCGTGAAAGCGGCCATAAAACAAAATACAAAGGTTTTATATATTGAAAGTATCAGCAATCCTCTTTTAGAAATCGCCGATATCAGAGCACTTGCTCAACTCGCAAAAGAAAACAACCTTAAACTCATAGTGGACAACACTTTTTCTCCTTTACAAATTTCACCGGCACGACTGGGTGCTGATGTTGTTATTCATAGTTTAACCAAATTCATCAATGGGACCAGTGATACTGTTGGAGGTGTTATTTGCGGTTCAAATGAATTCATAGAAAATCTGAAAAATGTAAATGATGGCGCGAGTATGTTGCTAGGCCCTGTTATGGATAGTTTACGGGCAGCCAGTGTTCTTAAAAATTTAAGGACACTTCATATACGTATGAAAAAGCACAGTGAAAATGCTTTATACCTGGCTGAGAGATTTGAAAATGATGGTTATAAAATAATCTATCCTGGCTTAGAAAGTCATCCACAGCATGAACTATACAAGTCGCTGTATAATGAAGAATACGGTTTTGGCGGTATGCTTACACTCGACGCCGGATCTTTAGAAAAGGCGGATGAATTAATGGAACTCATGCAAAAAAGAAATCTTGGATATCTGGCCGTGAGCCTTGGTTTTTATAAAACCTTGTTCAATGCCCCAGGTACGGCTACTTCATCTGAAATACCTTTGGAAGAACAAAAAGAAATGGGACTAACAGATGGACTTATCCGTTTTTCTATTGGATTGGATAATCATATAGAGCGTACCTATCAAGATATGAAATATTGTCTGGAACATTTACATATAATGGCCCATACCGAGGTATAGACCAAGCCATTCAAAGTTATGCTTCTTTGCTTATTTCAAAGAATCTAAGTAGGATGTTACATTTTTGTCTATTCTTTGAAGAATATCACTGGTGTCAGCCTTTACAAAAGTCTGCCCGGTGATGTTCTCATATAATTCAATATACCTTTCAGATATTTCGTTGATTTTCTCATCAGACATTTCTGGAATCACCTGACCTTCTAATCCTTGGAATCCATTACGAATAAGCCATTGTCTTACAAATTCCTTAGACAATTGCTTCTGCATTTCCCCCTTGTCTTGCCTTTCCTGATATCCTTCGGCGTAAAAATATCGGGACGAATCCGGTGTATGAATTTCATCGATTAAAATTATTTCCCCACTGCTACTTTTACCGAATTCATATTTGGTATCTACCAGAATTAAGTCTCTTTCTTTTGCAAGCTCTGTCCCTCTTTCGAATAATTTCCTGGTATAATCCTCCAAAATAAGGTAATCAGCCTCCGACACTATTTGTTGTGAAATGATCTCCTCTCTGGATATATCTTCATCGTGTAATCCGTCATCAGCCTTTGTAGATGGCGTAATAATAGGCTCAGGAAACTTATCATTTTCCTTCATCCCATCTGGCATGGTTACCCCGCAAATAATTCTTTTACCATCGCGGTATTCCCTCCAGGCATGACCAGACAAATACCCCCGAATTACCATTTCTACTTTAAACGGTTTAGCGAGCTTGCCAACGGCAACATTTGCATCAGGACAGGCCAGCAACCAGTTTGGAACAATATCTTTTGTGGCATTCAACATGTTCTCAGCAATCTGATTCAAAATCTGACCTTTAAAAGGAATCTGTCTGGGCATGATAACGTCAAATGCCGACAACCTGTCACTGGCAATCATCACCAGGTATTCATCATTAATAGTATAAACCTCTCTTACCTTCCCTTTATATACTGCTTTCTGCCCAGGGAAATTAAAATCTGTGTTATTTATGGTATCCATTATTGTATTTATTCGATTTTTTAATCTGATTCAATATTTTTATAAGCCTTTATAATATCCTTTACCAATTTATGCCTGATCACATCCTTTTCATCCAAATGAACAAAACCAATTCCTTTCAAACCTTTCAAGGCGAGTAACGACTCTTTCAATCCTGAAACCTGTCTTCGAGGCAAATCAATCTGTCCGGGGTCACCGGTAACGATAAATTTAGCATGCTTTCCCATTCTTGTTAAGAACATCTTCATTTGGTTATGGGTGGTATTCTGAGCCTCATCCAAAATAACATAGGCACTATCAAGCGTTCTTCCGCGCATAAAAGCCAAAGGTGCTATTTGAATAGTACCTTTTTCCAGATAGGATTCTAACTTCTCATACGGAATCATATCTCTTAATGCGTCATAAAGAGGCTGCATATAGGGATCTAATTTCTCTTTCATATCGCCTGGCAAAAATCCCAGATTCTCTCCGGATTCTACCGCTGGTCTGGTCAGTATGATTCTTCTTACCTCCCTTTCCTTTAGAGCTCTCACAGCCAGGGCGACTGCTGTATATGTTTTACCCGTTCCTGCCGGACCGATCGCGAAGAGCATATCATTATCCTTCATAAGGTCAACCATTTTTCGCTGGTTTACCGACTGGGCCTTGATCAATCTGCCTGAAACACCATGAACAAGAACTCCGTCAGAATGCTTAGAATTCTTCTGTGGTACAACGGTCGTTAATATTCTTTCAATGCTATTATCATCTAATTTATTGTATCTGTGATAATACTTGACAAGAGAATCAAATTTCTTTTCAAATTCATCGAGTATGACGGCCTCGCCAAACACTTTTATTTTGGTTCCCCGAGCGACAATCTTTAATTTTGGAAATGATTTCTTAACCATTTCTATATTTCTGTTGTGAGGGCCAAAAAACTCACTTGGAGCAATATTCTCCAGTTCAATAATTCTTTCGTTCAATACTAAAATATTTAGTTTAAAAATTAAGCCTTAAGTGCTTTTTTACTATTTTAATTTGATTAGATTTGTACAACAAAAATAGCACATTTTAATAGCAATTTACCAATTGTTATAAATATTATATCAACCCATCGGGAATCATAAAAAAATATGCCGATCATAACCTTAACAACCGATTTTGGTACTAAAGATCACTTTGTAGGTGCTGTCAAAGGATCCATTTACAGTGAACTAAAAGAGGTTCGGATTGTTGATATATCTCATGAGATAACGCCTTTTAGTGTCACTGAAACTGCCTATATTTTAAAAAATGCTTATAAAAATTTCCCTCCGGGAACCATCCACATTGTAGGCGTTGACTCAGAAATTAGCGTAGAGAACAGACCTATCGCCATTGAAATGGATGAACAGTTTTTTATCTGTGGAGATAATGGCATCCTATCGATGATCACCAATGAAATAAATCCTGATAAAATAGTTGAAATTACCATCCAGGAACCTGAAGATGATAAATTGACCATTCTCGGTATGTTTATAAAAGTGGCGTGTCATATTGCCAGAGGTGGAACGCTGGAAGTTATCGGTAAGAGAATTGAAACCATCAAAAAGATCTATGAGATTCAACCTCAGGTAAATACAGAAAAAAACCAATTGGTGGGCAGCATCATTTACATTGACAACTTCGGAAATGCGATCAGTAATATCTCAAAGGCAGCTTTTCATAATATTGGCAAAGGCAGATCCTTTGAAATCATCGCCAGAAACTATAAATTCGTCAAAATATACGATAAGTACAATGACATTGTGGATTTTGATATACCCTTGGAAAAAAGGCAGGATGATGGCAAAAAACTGGCGATTTTTAACTGTGCCAACTACCTGGAAATCTCTATTTACAGGAGTAATTTAAAAACAGTCGGTGGCGCTTCCAACCTTCTGGGCCTGGACTATCGTGACAATATTACTATACGCTTTATATAATTAACGGGATGCTGATAAGAATCGTAAAAATGACTTTCGCGCATGAAAATGTAACTGCTTTTCAGAATCGCTTCCAAGGCATTAAGGAAAATATTATCAATTTTGAAGGCTGTAATTTACTGGAACTCTATCAGGACAAAGCGAATTCGAACGTATTTTTCACCTATAGCTACTGGGATTCTGAAGCTGCATTGGATCACTATAGAAAATCATCATTTTTTAAAGAAGTCTGGTCAGAAACAAAAAAAATGTTCATAGAAAAACCGGAAGCATGGAGTGTAGATAAAATTGTAAGTTTGAAACATCCTTTATAAATTTCGATTCGCTGATGTTAGCTATTTTAAAAAAAGAACTCAATTTATTTTTTGCAACACCGATTGGTTATTTGGTCATTGCCATATTCCTGTTGATTAACGGCCTGTTTTTATGGGTATTTAAAGGTGATTTCAATATTTTAAATGCAGGTTTCGCCGACCTCAACAGTTTTTTCTTTATTACGCCCTGGTTTTTCATTTTTATGATTCCGGCGATTACTATGAGAACATTTTCTGATGAAATAAGACTTGGTACCATTGAAATTATCAAAACTAAACCCATAGGCAGCTGGGATATTATTCTCGGTAAATATTTTGGTTCTCTGTTGTTAATTTTAATTGCGTTGATACCAACTTTAACCTATGTCTATACAATTTCCCAATTGTCGGCAACACCTGAGACTGTGGATTATGGCAGTATGTTTGGATCCTATCTTGGTTTACTCTTTTTAGCCAGTGCCATTACCGCCATTGGAATGTTCAGCTCCAGTCTTTCCGAAAATCAAATTGTAGCATTTATTATAGGATTGTTAGTATCGTTTTTTATGTTTTATGGTTTTGAAGCCATTGGAGATCTTGGGAGCGTAGGCAATTTTGAATTAAAGAATTTAGGTCTTCATGCCCGTTTTATCAACATCGGCAGAGGCGTGATTAACACCAAGGACCTTGTCTACTTTTTGAGTGTGACTTTTTTCTTCCTGTTTTTATGTAAAACCAATTTTGATCTCAAACAATAATGGCCGACCAAATTATGAATAAGAATAAATCATATTTACATATTGTACTGGTTTTGATCGCTTTGGTGCTTGTTAATATACTGAGCCTTTATCTTTACAAACGTTTTGATTTAACCAATGACAAACGATATACCCTGTCGGCAACAACTATAAACCTCATAGAAGAAATTGAAGAACCTCTTCAGATAAAGGTGTATTTGCAAGGTAACTTTCCGGCAGAATTTAAAAGGCTTCAAATTGAAACCAATCAACTACTCAAAGAATTAGCTGAGATCAATGATTTGGTACAATTTAGATTTATTGACCCTTTGAGCTCTTCCAAAGGTTTAATTAAAAAAGGATTGCAACCCAGCCGTCTGACGGTTGAGGAAGACGGAAAAATGTCGGAGGCAATTATTTTTCCATGGGCTATTGTAAACTATGACGGAAAAGAAGAAAATGTATCTCTTTTAGTAGATGCCCTTGGAACCAGTCAGAATCAGGAACAACAGCTTCAATTTTCCATTGAAAATCTTGAATATGAATTTGCCAATGCCATACATAAAATAAGTAAGGAAAAGAACAAATCTGTTGCCATTCTAAAAGGGAATGGACAACCGGAGGATGTTTATTTATACAGTTTTCTCAAGCGTTTGGGAGAACATTATAAATTGGCAGAATTCACTTTGGATTCAGTGGTAAATAATCCCGGGGGAACCTTAAGCAACCTCGAGCAATATGATTTATCCTTGATTGTTAAACCCTCACAAAGATTTAGCGAGAAAGAAAAATTAGTCCTTGACCAATACATCATGAGGGGCGGCAAAACAATTTGGTTATTAGACAATGTTTATGCCGAAATGGATAGTTTGATGCAGACCGGTAAAACGCTGGCCTTTAACCGTGATCTAAACCTAACAGACATGCTGTTCAGTTATGGAGTACGCATTAATTACAATGTTACCAAAGACTTGTATAGCGGCAGTATTCGACTTGCCGCAGGAAATACTGGAAACCAGGTGCAGTACAAAGATTTTTTATGGCCATATTTCCCTTTGATCTTCGCTGACAATTCTAATGAGATCACTAAAAATATAGAACCAGTTCTATTAAAATTTCCCAGTAGCATAGACACTTTGAATAATTCTATAAAAAAGACGGTTCTCTTGCAATCTTCGCCCTTATCGAAAGTTGTGGGCACTCCAACTGGAATTGAATTAAATGAGATAGCACAGCAACCCGATAAAAATGAGTATCAGGATCCGAATACTCATTTTGGTATCTTACTTGAAGGATCTTTTAATTCAGCCTACCGGAATAGAATTTTACCCTTTCAACTTGGATCGTATAGTCAACAAAGTTCTGACAACAAAATGATTATCATCAGCGATGGCGACATGGCGGTCAATGAGACCCTCAGAGGAGAACCCCTTCCGCTGGACAAAGACAAATGGACCAATCAAAATTATGGTAACACCGCATTCCTATTGAACAGCATTCATTATTTGATCGATGATGACGGACTTTTAAGTCTCAGATCGAAATCACTTCAGATTCAATTTTTAGATAAAGAAAAAGCCTTTGAGGAGAAATCGTACTGGCAACTAATAAATCTTGCTTTTCCTTTGGCTATTTTACTTGGATTTGGCTGGCTGTTTAATTTCCTCAGAAAAAGGCGCTATAGCTAAGCTATTTGCTGAATCCCAGGCCTTCATAAAATTTTGTTAAAACATCAAGATTAGGCAGGGATACCTCTATATTTCGCGTAATTTTATGTTTTATTAACAAAAACTAAAATCTATGCAATTTAAATTAATTACACTACTATTAATTTTTGGCGCTTTTACATTACAAGCGCAAATCCAGACCCCACAACCTAGCCCATCTGCTACAGTAACACAGACAATTGGCCTTTCAGAGGTATCTGTTGACTATTCAAGACCTGCCGTTCGCGGTAGAGCAATTTTTGGAGATTTAGTTCCTTACGGTAAAGTATGGAGAACTGGAGCAAACATGAGAACCAAATTCACGACCAGTACCAAATTAAAAATTGATGGTCAAGAATTAGAGAAAGGAACCTACGCTATTTTAACAATTCCAAATAAGGAAAGTTGGGAGATTGTTTTTTACACTGAATACCAAGCAGGAGGTGCTCCAGCTAAACTCGATGACAGTAAAGTGGCCTTAAAACTAAATGCGAAAGCAAACGCTATGGACATGGCTGCCGAGAACTTCACGATAGCGTTCGGAGATCTTGCAGACGGAGTTTCAGGAAACATGTACATCATGTGGGACAAAACAGTTGTTTGGGTAAAACTTGAAACCCCTACCGATGAAATGGCCGTTAAAAGCATTGAAAAAGCGATGGCTGGTCCTTCTGCCAACGATTACTTTAGTGCGGCTTCTTATTACAGAAGTTCAGGAAAAGACCTAAACAAGGCTTTGGAATGGGTCAGTAAGGCAGTTGAAATGAATCCTGACGCTTTTTGGATGTCTCGCCAAAAATCTTTGATCCAAGCCGACTTAGGTGATAAAAAAGGTGCGATTGAAACAGCCAAAGTATCCTTGGCAGCTTCAGAAAAAGCAGGGAATGATGATTATACGAAAATGAACAAAGCGTCCATCGCTGAATGGAGTAATTAAAAAATAAACCCTTATGAAAAAATTCAATTTACTTTTAGCATTCTTTTTTGTCGTATCTGTTAGTTGTGCCCAAAAAAGTCCAAGATTACAAAGCAAAGGAGATCTAAACGGAACACAAGTTGCCATTGACTATGGTGCCCCGAGTGTGAAAGGAAGAACCATCTGGGGTGGTTTAGAAAAATATGGACAGGTTTGGCGTGCCGGTGCAAACGAAAACACGACCATATCTTTTGATAAAGATGTTACTATTGGCGGAAAGAAATTAGCTGCCGGTAAGTATGGTTTTTTTATCATCCCTAATGAATCTGGTGACTGGGTTGCCATTTTCAACAAAAAGAATGATGCCTGGGGCTCTTATTCTTATTCAGAAGCAGATGATGCCGTAAGAGTAATGGTCACCCCTACATTTGACAGTAATGTACAAGAACAATTAATGTATGCTGTTGATAATTCAGGAATTGTATTTGCCTGGGATAAAGCGAGACTTCATATTGATGTCAAGTAAGTTCGATCTAAATTTTAAACAAAAAGCCTCAATTTATTTGGGGCTTTTTTTATTTCCTACCCTGCTTTTTGCCTGCTAAATAACTGAATAATTACTGACAGGACAATCACCAGGACGCAGCCCAGTAAATTCAGCCACAAATAAGGCAGCACATCCATCTGAAAAATCCAGATAATCAGGAACTGTGTGACAATTCCTCCTAAAAACACAGCATTTCCTCGAACCATTTTAATAAAGAAAGCAATTAAAAATATGCCAAGGATATTGCCGTAAAAAATAGAACCTATGATATTGACCAATTGAATCAGATTGTCAAACAAATTCGCGATACTCGCCACAAGAATAGCTAAGATTCCCCAAGCCAGTGTAAACCATTTGGTGACACGAACATAATACATATCGGTTCGCTCTTTCTTATCATTTCTTTTATACAAATCTATAGTCGTAGTGGCCGCCAATGCATTTAGTTCTGATGCGGTGGAAGACATGGCGGCAGAAAGAATTACGGCAAGCAAAAGGCCAATGAGTCCTCTTGGAAGATTGTTTAGAATAAAATGTATAAACACATAGTCTTTATCATTCACTTCCTGACTCGAATCTGCCTGAAGAATCACTTCTTTTGCCGCCTCACGATTTTCAAGCTCCTGTTTGTTCAGTTTTTTTATCGCTGCCTTTATCTGCTCATTTTCAGGTGTATTCACCAAATTGAACTGTAGCTCTTTTTTCTGAATGGAAATTTCGTTATGTTTTTCTTCTAAGGAAGCATAGGTTGCTGCCATGGAGGAATTCTTTACAACTTTGGTAGCCGCCGGATTAAAGTTTAAAGGAGATGCATTAAACTGATAAAAAACAAATACCATGACTCCTACCAACAGAATAAAAAACTGCATAGGTACTTTAAGAAAACCATTGAACAACAAACCTAACTGACTCTCCCGAATCGATTTTCCAGATAAATACCGCTGAACCTGAGATTGATCAGTCCCAAAATAGGACAACATCAAAAATGTACCACCCAAAAATCCCGTCCAGATTGTATATCGATTATTGAGGTCAAATGAAAAATCAAGCACTTCCATCTTTCCACTGGCTCCTGCAATCTGCAAAGCCTTGGAAAAAGAAATATCTTCAGGCAAATAACTCAAAATGATAAAGAAAGCAGCAAACATACCAACAAAAATAATGGCCATTTGCTGTTTTTGGGTAACACTAACTGCCTTTGTACCTCCACTGACCGTGTAAATAATCACTAAAACACCTATAATAATATTCAGACTTAATAAGTCCCATCCCAACACTGCAGAAAGAATAATCGCCGGAGCAAATATGGTAATTCCTGCCGCCAACCCTCGCTGAATCAGAAATAAAATAGCTGCCAGGGAACGTGTTTTTAGATCGAACCGACTTTCCAGATATTCATAGGCAGTATAGACCTTGAGACGATGATAAATGGGAATAAAAACCACACAAATAATGATCATAGCCAGGGGAAGTCCAAAATAAAACTGAACAAATCCCATTCCGCTGTGAAAAGCCTGTCCTGGTGTTGATAAAAAGGTGATCGCACTTGCCTGTGTTGCCATAACTGATAGACCAATCGTCCACCATTTGGCTTCACTACCTCCTTTGATAAAATCTTTTACATTTTTACTTCCTCTGGTTTTCCAGGAACCATAGATGACAATAAATAATAGCGTAAATAACAGAACTGACCAATCTAAAGTTGCCATGCATCAAGAATAAAACTGTGTAATTAAATAAAAAGCAACAATGTATAAGGCGTTAGCCACCAGCAGATAGGTATACATCTTTGTCCATTTTCCCGATACTTCTTTTGATTCTTTCATGGTATTATTCCTTGATATCCTTCTCAAAATTATTCTTACCAATGGAGATCATATTGGTCAAGAGCTTATAAGCTCCGGGAACTCCAGCGGGTAATTCTCTAAAAAACGATAGTCCTGTATAAATATAGTGTCCTTTTCCGTATTTAGCAACCAAAAGACTTCCATTCATAGGAGCATCCCCATTTTCCTGAAAGGAAAGCACCGCGCTAAACTCATCTCCCCATTTATTAGGAAAATACAAGCCTCTTTCCTGTACCCAACCATCAAAATCTTCTGAAGTAATTTTATTGGGATAATTCAAAACCTCATGCTTCTGATCTATAAAAGTAACTTTTGCATTTTCATCAGTGATTCGATCCCTTGACAATTGTAATTCATAAGGGGCAAGATTATCTGTAACAACCAAACGATGACTCGTATTGTATTGAACAATTACGTTTCCTCCCTGTTCTGCATACCCTAAAATATCAGCCTGTTTTGAGGCCAACTCAGGAACTGTATTATAAGCCCTGATTCCTAAAATCACTGCATCATATGCACGCAACTTATTTATTGAAATATCCTCAGGTGCAATTTCACTTACCTCATAACCCACCTGTCTTAAATACTTAGGCACTTCATCACCGGCACCTTTTATGTAGGCAATTGACTGCCCCTTCTTCTGAAGATTCAAACGAACAACTTTAGACTCAGATGGTAATAACACCGATTGTTTCGGAATGTGATCATAATTAATCGCTACCATTGTTTTATCAAAAACTTCGGTACCAATGGTAAGCTGCGGTTTAATAGATCCTTCACTTTGATCTTTGGTAGGAATTACGGTGAAAACGACCGTTACTTCTTCTCCTTTTGTCTGTATTTGAAAATCAATTTTATCAGGACTCACTTTCCATCCTTCAGGAGCACCTAAGCTGGCAACACCCGAAACACTATCTTTATAAGCCTTGATCTTAACCGGTATCTCTTTGGGTTGATCATCATTAAAAATTACCACCTTTGAGGCAATTTCACTTACTGCATCGGGTAATATTTCGAAGGGTTGATAAACTTCACCTTTAACAGGATCATTGTATTTGTAAATAACATCCCTTTCGAATTCTATCAAGGTTCCCGCAATTTCAACAGTAAATACAATCTTTTCCACAGGTTCTGATACCGGATTACCTATCAAGTTCTGGTCTTTTACAGTATACATCCCTAAACTACCTTTTTCCTCCAACCAATACGGCGATGTATATGTGGCATTATCAGCCACTTTAAATGAAACTTCTTCTTTGTTAGAACTATTATTCTCAAGTAGCATGTTCAGCTGAACTGAACTATTTTGAGGCACAACATTTAGGGATTTCAATGTCATTTTTTGCTGACTTCTATTGATAGCCTCTATCGCAACAGACATTTCTCCTCCCCGTGTAATAAAACTTTGTGAGGCTACTGCTTCCAAATACAGCCCCGAACATGCTGCAATGATTTCTTTTATTTGATTTGATTTAAACGCCCTCCAATGTTCATCCTTCAAGTTTTGAATTAAGACATATGCCTGCACTAATTCCGGTATACTTTTCGATGGATTTGAAAAATCAAATTCGCTTTCAACTTTTGCCAGTATTATTTCAATTTCAGCACCTCCTTCAACACGGTTCCAACTCGTATCAACTCCTTCGAAAACATTAGACTTGTCTTTTGGCATGTCTCCTTTCAATAATTGGACATATTCCTTGTCCGTTCCCCGGGTCCCTGTGCTACCAAATCCTTGAGATTTATGCATACTTCGACTCAAGGAAGCAATTTCAGAGTTGGACAAGCCTAAAGAAGGATAAAAAACACCTGTGTCAAACCAAAGCATTTCAGATTTATCAACCTTTTCGAATTCCTCACGACTTCCATAAAACCACCAATGGGTGTTAAAAAACAATCGCTGCGTTGTCCAGGCCTTATAGGATGCTGTTATGTAGGATTCATCTGCTGCCAAATCAAAAGCCTCAGTACTCAACATCGCCGAAGAGGTATGATGCCCGTGAGTCTTTCCTGCAGATTCGGCATTAAACCGATTTATGATGATGTCTGGCTTAAATTTACGAATCACTTTCACCACATCATTCATCACTAATTCTTTATTCCAAATATCCAGGGTTTCATCAGGGTGTTTCGAATATCCAAAATCGTTGGCTCTGGTAAAGAATTGCTCTCCCCCATCCGTTTGACGTGCTTTCAACAATTCATTCGTACGAATAACACCCAATAATTCTCTTATCTCGGGTCCGATCAAATTTTGTCCACCATCACCTCTGGTGATAGATAAGTAGGCGGTACGTGCATGGACCTGATTTGAAAAGTATGAGATCATCCTCGTATTCTCATCATCCGGGTGCGCTGCCAAATACAATACAGAACCTAAAAAATTGAGTTTTTTAATGGACTCGTGAATTTCTGACGAATTTGGTTTTTCCGGAGCTTGAGAAAATGAAGACTGAATTAAAAATAAACACAAAAATAATGTTACAATATATTTGGTCATAATCGAATAAAATGGGAATAATATGAGCTAATTGTTAATTTAAACCACGATGTATCATATTGCGTATACATATCTAAAAAAAAGATATGAACGAAACGCATAGCTATGGCATAATGGAACAAATCTAAAGAAATATCGCGTGGTTTCATGCGTATTAAGAAAAACTTAACATTTTTAAAATGTTGATTAACTAGCCAAATAAATTTTCAATTTTAAACATTAAAATAATATATTTGTAAGCCTGTTGTTTTGGGTCGTAAAAAGAATCTAATCAATATCGAATTTCAGATGTGGTTAGATCAAAAATTAAAACCCTTGTTGTAACAGTTTTCAAACAAATCATAAAAATAAAAGGATGAAGTTTATAGTTTCCAGTTCTCAATTATTGAAGCAGTTACAAATTTTAGGTGGCGTAATCAATACCAACAACACCTTACCCATTCTCGATAATTTCCTTTTCGAGTTAACTGACACTCAATTGCGAATCTCTGCTTCTGATTTGGAGACAACAATGAGTACTTCGATCGATGTTGAAGCTGATGCGACGGGAGCCATTGCTGTTCCTGCCAGACTTCTTCTTGATATTCTTAAAACATTTGCTGAACAGCCACTTACTTTTAAGGTAGAGGATAACAATACCATAGAAATAAGTTCTGATAGTGGTAAATATGCTTTGGCTTACGCCGATGGAGAAGAATTCCCAAAAGCAGTAGAATTAGAAGCACCTAGCAGCACTACGCTAAAAGCAAGTATATTATCAAGTGGTATCTCAAAGACCATTTTTGCTTCAGGTAATGATGATCTTAGACCGGTAATGAGCGGCGTATTCTTCCAATTGAGTCCTGAAAACCTGATTTTTGTAGCGACAGATGCCCATAAATTGGTCAAATATATACGTAAAGATGTAAGTGCCAGTGAAGTTGCCGAGTTTATCATGCCTAAAAAACCCTTGACATTACTTAAAAATATCCTTTCTGGTAATGATGAAGATGTTGTGATAGAATACAATGACACAAACGCCAAATTTACTTTTGGTACCAGCACCTTGATTTGCCGATTAATTGACGGTAAATATCCTAATTATGAAGCTGTTATTCCAAAAGAGAATCCAAACAAGCTAACACTTGACAGAAATTCTTTCTATAACTCTGTACGCAGAGTCTCTATTTTCTCCAGTAAAACGACGCATCAAATAAGGCTTAAAATGGCTGGAACAGAATTGAAGATTTCTGCAGAAGATCTTGATTTTTCGAATAAAGCGGATGAGAGATTGTTGTGTAGCTACGAAGGAGATGACATGCAAATTGGATTCAATTCACGCTTTTTACTTGAAATGCTGAATCATTTAAACTCAAATGATATCCTGTTGGAAATGTCACTTCCTAACCGAGCTGGAATCTTAACACCGATTGATGGTTTGGAAGAAGGAGAGGAAATCACCATGCTTGTTATGCCGGTTATGCTTAGTAATTAAGGCCCGAAATTAGCTAATCGCCTAATTTTCTTATCATTAACTCATGGCAATATTTTGTCAATTCAACTGTTATTAGTATATTCGCCTTAAGAAAATAGTTGAATCCCCTAAAGTTCAATGTATTTTTTAGTAAAACTGATCAGCTAGTATTAAGGTAATAACCTAAATATTAGTGTTTTATGTTTATCATAGAAAGGAAGTTGAACGAAATTGCGCCTATGAAAAGAAAACTACTCTCAATTTACTTATTGATAGCATGCACCTATGTCTCATTTGGACAGATGGATTACTCTAATGTGGAATTTAGAAGCTATATCTACAAATACAAAGAGGCAGAACCCAGAACTTCGGAGCTTGGTATCGAAAAACAATTACTTACTGAAATCGTCAAATTACTTGGTAAAGATATTTACACAAAGGCGGAGCAGGATGAAATTGTTTATAAAACCTGGTTAGCCATGGCAAAACCAAAGGTTTTTGATTATGTATACAAAGATTTTGCGGTTACTTCCAATAAAAACTGGGGCTCTGAGAATGCCAATGGTGAGATTGTGCTTGAACCGAATCCATATCTTACAGATTGGACAGTAAGTGATGATGAATACCCATATTTTCAACTTGCGCTGAATAAAATTCTGGAACATTTTCAATTGATGACCTATGGAGATGATGCAGATAGTGTTGCCTCTTCATTCAACGAACTGTTAATTACCAAGGACTTTCAGTTTTCAGCACCTAAAGATGATGACTGGGCCTATTCCTACATAGAAAGTGTGAATACTGAATTACAAAAAGAAGGCCTGGTGGCATTGGTTACCAAAGGTTATTACAATATTATTGTTTGTGATATTGAAAGCAAGCAACAACTTACGGATTTATTCGAAAAGTTTAGATGGGAATTAGTACAACCCTAATTTCTTTCTAAAGTTCCCCTCATTAATCTGCTTTACTAATTTAAAGCAGATTTTTTTTTTTAAATTTACCCAATATTCGATGCTTCTTATCGTTTTAAATGAAATCAGATTCAACGTGTTAAATCGAGATAATGTGAGAAAAGCCATATTTTTATATTTCACCCTTCTATATGGTGTCTGTATTCTTGCACAACAAAAAGATTATACTGAAATCCAATTCAAGAGTAAGCTCAGAAACTATACGAAGGTACTACCTAAAACCAAGGAATTTGGAATTGACAAGGAAGTATTCGTACAGCTGGCTGATCTTCTCACTTTGGACATCTATACTGAAAATGAAAAAACTGACCTGGCCAATAAACTCTGGCTCGCTGTTTCGAATCCACAAAAGTTTGACTTTGTATACAAAGATTACTCTCTTAAAACGATCAAAAACTGGGGCGTTAAAATTAAGTTCGAAGACCCAAACTTTGAACCCAACCCCTATCTTGCTAAATGGACCGTTACGGCCGATGAATTTATATATATGCATTGGGCAATTACACAGATTCTCACGTTTGAAGGTTTAATGGCCTATAGTGAAAAAGCGAAAGTGGCACAAAAGGCCATTAACGAGTTGATCGTGCTGAGTAAATTAAAATTTTATCAAGCCAAACCAGACGAATACGCCTATGATTATCTGCATAGAAATAATGCCTTACTGAAAAAGAGAGGCCTGGTCATTCTCATTTACAATTACCATTTTGATTACATTGTTTGCGAAATTTCGAACAAAGACAAAGTAGTTGAATTATTTTCCAAACTCAAACTGGAATATATAGAACCATAAACTATTGCTTATTCCTCTATGGCAAAAGCGTCCACCGGCGCTCCAAAACCAATATACAGTATACAAGGATCTTTACTGACAC
Organism: Lutimonas sp.; assembly: GCF_051011215.1. Lineage (NCBI taxonomy): Bacteria > Pseudomonadati > Bacteroidota > Flavobacteriia > Flavobacteriales > Flavobacteriaceae > Lutimonas > Lutimonas sp. The sequence continues at coordinate 3,642 of NZ_JBPCUJ010000008.1, read as the reverse complement.
ATTTTGCTGAATGAGGCTTTTTGGCTGGTCCAAAGGCAAAATCACCAACATTCATAGTAATACTTTTTTCATTTTTATAAGTTACTTCCATTTTACCGGTAAGTAAAATCATGCGCTCATGTGAATTGTGCCAATGATTCGGGATACTTGATTTTCCTTCCACTTTAAACAACACATCTGAATCCGATTTACTTGGATCACCATGCAGAACGGCAATGTTACATCCTTCAGGCATAAAAGGAGGGCAATCACCCCATTCCAAGGATTTGTCTTTAAAAGAGCGTAAAACTGAGTTTTCATCCACATCTGATGAAGCTTGCTGGGCATAAACAAACCCCATTGAACATAAGGAGAGTATACATAAAAGGAATTGCTGTTTGAACTGAAGGTTGGCTGTTTTCATAATTAGAGATTAAAAGTTAAACAAAAAGGATGGATACATCCATAAATGAATCTAAAATTAGCCTATCCAATCCGAAGTCTCTGCCATAAACAATTCAAGGAAGTAAAAAATTAGGTCATTCTTTATTAGGAAGCCAGTCTGTTCTTAGAATAATCAGAAGGCAATATGCCATACGTATCTGCAAAACATTTAGAGAAATAAGCGGCAGAATTAAACCCAGAATCAAAAGCTATTTCCGAAATATTTCCTGAATGATTCTCAATCATTTTAATTGCTTTTTCCAATCGGTATGACTTTAAAAAAATATTTAAAGACTTTCCGGTTAAAAATTTAACTTTTCTATATAATTGAGATTTACTTAACCCCAATGCAGCACTAAAATGATCGACTTTCAAATTGGTCTTGTTCCATTTCTTCTCAGTAAACTCCATTAAAGAACTTAGAAACTTTTCTTCCTGGGGTTTTAAATATCGGAAATAATGTAGTTTAATTTTCTCATTCAAGATACTATTACTACAAAGTTCCAATACATTAGAAGAAAGTACGATACCTCCCTGCACTTCTTTGCACATGCGTTTGGCATCAGCAATAGTTCCTTCAAAAAAACCTTTTCCTTCAGCAACCGGCAAACCACAGCTAATTCCGATATGCAAGGAATGTGCATTCTTTATCGCTGTTAATGACTCATAATTTGAATAAATGGAAGTGGTGCAATCAATGGCATCAGAAACGGATCTAAAAGACACCAAATTAGATCGTGGGGTGTTTTTTACCAAACGTCCGTTAAAATTAGAGATTTGATCTATGATGAATCCATGAAAATCAGAAAGGCCATCATTTTGAGTGGCACCATTCATCCCATTCAAACTTTTCGGAGAAACTTCTAACATCATTATAATTCTAAAGGCCGGGTCATCTATAACTTTTGTATCTGAAACAGGATCAACAATCCGACCTAAAAAAGATTCAACAATTCCAGGGTTGACCTCTATGATGCTGTTTGGGATTCCACCATGTGCTTTATCGTGCATGGCACTCAGCGCCTCTTTATTAGGTGCCTTGATCAGGCAAAAAGCAGTCTTCTTCTGCCCATCATACCAATAGGTTAGCCCCTTACAACCGAATTCATCTTCAAATTTTAAATCAGCCTGGTGAATTCTAGCTACATGTTCTGCATCTATATTATCATCCAGATCGTGTCTGTCCATATATATTGGCATATTCTAAAGGTTTGATTTTAAGATTATTGTTTCTAAGTTACTAAAAAAAACACAAATTGTTTAATCTTTCAGCCGGATAGCCATTAAATCCCTGAACATTCATAATTCTGAAATCACATATACATCAAAAAAAAACCGCCAATTGGCGGTTTTTAAAGGGTTAGTTTATTTTGGCAAAATTATTCTAATACTTGATTGATTTGGTATTGACCATACTTCCATCCTCCATTCTTGCCTCGATCAACATTACAGTTCCTACTTTGACATTTCCTGTATTCAATTGGAATGAATTCTTTCCAGGAGCATCAATTATGATCATTCTACCGAGTAGATCATATACTTTGATTTCACTTACAGATTTACCTGAAATAACACTCATTGTATCAAATTCATTAGTAACTGTAAATCGATCTTCTTCAATGTCAATATCTGGTCCAAGATCAAAATTCTTGTTTACAAACTCCAATCTAAACCTATCCGAGAATTCACCCGTTTTATTCGCTTCAAATTCATACGTTGATTTCGAAAGATCATGTTTAATATTCAAGTAAGTATCAACTAAATAAATGTCCGAATCGTTTAAAACGCCTTCTTTTCTATTAATACTTAATTTGAACCACCCTGTTTTCTTGGTATCAAATCCTAAATTCACATCCTTTGTTGCTCCAAAAACACCCAGCCCCTGAATCACAAACTTATTGTCTGCAATCTTAGAATAAAACTTGGTATTCTTTTCGATCAGCGAAATCTCCGAATCGTATAAATTTCCAACAGCGTCAAAATACTTATCATAATCATCGGTAGCTCTTTCGTCAAAACCAATTAAAATATCATTCTTTTCGGTTCCATGAACCAATCGCAACCATATCTTACCTTCATCAGTTGAATTCACAACATCCTTACTTTTACTGGTTCCTTTATAGAATTGATCATTTTGACCTATCAATAAATGTGATGCATTTACATTAAATCCACCTCCTGCAATCGTTCTGATCATAAATCCTTGACTCGATGAAATGTTTTGAGTCACTCCATCAACCGACTCTCCGAAAGAATTGTAATACACATAATCTCCATCAAAATATTCACCCGTATCTGGATCGATTTCTGTACCATGTGTCCATAAGGCTATTTCCGAAACGTTTCCGTTATCCTCCATAATCTTTAAAATATCTACAGCAGCAGGGTAAGGATTACCAATCATATTGAAATTTTCATTCGCGGTTGGTCCTATATCAGCTGTACCACTATAGTATAAGTTTGTAGACCAGGTTCCGTTATGTGGGACTCCTACAAAATTCAATGTATGAATTCCTGTTGCTGGTCCTGGAGCGGCATATCCTTTTCCTCGTGCCATTGCACCGGAAGAATTATACCAATAGCCCCAATTAGGAACAGTATTTAAATTACCTGCTCTATAATCAAAGATTCGACTTTGATCAGATCCCGCAAAAACTGTAGTAATCTGTGAATTTTCCACTGGAGATGCCCAATACGTCAAGTCATTAATATCATCTAACTGAGTAGAATTCTCAATTTTAGTAATAACTCCTAATGTTGCGGAGGCATCTAAAACTACCAACGATTCTGTATCTCCGATAGTCAAACTTCCATCAACAATTAAATCTCCGTATAAAATAATACTATTACTGGTTGCTCCATTTGAATTAAAATTGGCAACAACACCCGGATTAACCTGTAAATTACAAGCAGTAAAGTTATTAGGAGCACCTGAAAAAGATCCTGTGATTACCGCCGTCCTTGACTGATCTGGTTCTCCATTAGACCAAGTTGAACCATCGAATTCTGTAGTACCCGTCACTTGTGTTCCAAGAGCCAAATTCGTATTTGGATCTGCATCATTTACATCGTCTAATACGATAAAGGTCCAATCATTGATATCAAAATCTCTATGCGCTTCTTCTGATGAACAACCACCTTTTATATAACAATCTGTAATTCCCCAAGGATCTGGAGATTCAGATGGGCTCGATGAAATATTACCCATTAAGTCAACAC
>NZ_JBPCUJ010000007.1:0-41323 GCF_051011215.1 Lutimonas sp. | reverse complement strand
ATTTTCACTTTCTGTTTATTCATTAAATCGAAATAAGGTGATTGTGCTGCCTTGGGTGCAGGTTGTGATACGAGTATAGTTTTTACTTTCATATAATTTTGTTTTAATCAACAAACAGTTTATAAATAACTATAAAGGGGGCTAATTCAAGGGCGCAAAGGTACAAAAATAAATAGAACAAATTGTTAAAACTTAACTTTTCATTTTTGATTAACACAAAGTAACGAAATAAAGCAATAGCAAAAGAAGCGGCTATCCCAAAAGTTATCAAGAACTTATGAATAACACCCACACTGTAATTGGCCAGCACCAGGAAAGGCAATACAAGAATAGATATAAGTGCTAAATTGCTTATTTTCAGAAAGGTAAAATATTTTTGTTCCTCTTCAACCTCAAATAAATGAGCCAGAAAAACCCCTAATAAATAGCGTATACCTACATAGGAAAAAGTCATCAGTAGTATTTGAGAAAAGAGGTAAAAATGTCCTTGTTCAGGAGTTGAAGAAAAGCTTTTAAAACTAAAAAATATCAGTAGTGAAATGTTAAAAACAATGATAAAAAAGAATACAACATGGAAAGTATTAAAAATTAACGGACGATTTTTAATATAATCTGTGTAGTATTTTTCTGAATATACCAACGAAAATAATTTAGAAAACCGTTCTGAATAATTGAATTGTAATACGGCTATTAAAATTAAGATAGCCAGAAAAATCAAGGTTACCCAATCACTGGTTGTTGTTATTTTTTCTATTCCCTCAAACATATTATTAGAATTGTTAGTTGTTGCTTTTTAAAACAACAGGCACTTTATTTCCTTGAAAACCTTCCAATAAATTATAAAATTCTATGGCCACTCTAAATGTTACTTTACCATCTTTTGGTAGATCCGGGAGCTCGAAAGAGGCCTTAATGACCACTTCCTCATAAGGTCCTATATCTTCATAAACATCCATTTCTAAAGGGGTTTTGGCCAGAACCCTATTTTTATCTGCCTGAAAAACACCATAGAATCGAACGTTTTCAAAAATAATATTTTTATCATACGTATTGATAAAAGAAAATTCAAAGTTATTGCGCCCTTCCGTAAGATGTATTTCATCCAATTGTATGATACATTGAACTTTTTCGAAAGTTTGATAATCATCAATGGCGGTACCCACAAAGTCCGTACTGTACTTCGTAGCCAGTCTTGGCTGATTATTGAATATTCTCGAGGCTGTAAATACATTTTCTCCTTGCATTTTAGCTTCAAAATCAACTAAATTATATTGACTTTTTCTACCTTCAAGGACACTATAAGAATGGGTTTTGATTCCTGTGTAGAAATTATATAGAGAGGCGTTTCGATAGGAATTGATAAAGATTACAGGCTTGCCTTCCGTATTCTTTTTCAACTCATCAATCCATTGATCTGAAACATGGGGCTCCAACTCTATTGGCGATATCGCAGGGATCGCGAAAAAAAGACGTATCACAATGATGATCAGAAGCTGAATACCGGCAATTAATTTGAGCCAACCCCTCGCTTTTTCGTTTCTAATAAAATATGGAAATGTTATTAAGGTGAGGGGAATAATTATGAGAATCAACCACTGGGCCTGAGGTTCGCTTTTTAACGTAGTTAATAAAAAGAAAAAGAAAAACCCGTAGACGACAAATTTAAGGCCTCGTTGGAATTCATTTTGGGTGTTTTGTTTATAGAAGGCCTTGTATATTAAGGGAAAGGTAATTCCCACGACAGCAATCATATTCACAAGGTGAATGGCGGTTTTGTATATGGCGTAGGGCTTTCTGTTTCTTTCTTTTAAATGATAGAGAAAAGATGGAAATCCGTTTTCATACTGCCAGTATAAATGAGGAAGAAACAGTAAAAAACCAGTAATCGATGCCATCCAAAACCGAGGATTCTTTAAAAGTTTTAAATTTGACAGAACTATAAATCCAATCAAAAGAATACCGTGGTACTTACTATAGAGCATGGCTGCCATACTAAAGGCCAGTAAGAAGATATGTAAGGGAGTCTCCTTCTTCAAAAACCTTTTATAGGATAGTAAAAAGAGTGCCGAGAAGAATAATAAAGGAGTATCAGGGGTCATAATAAAACCAAAAACCTGCCAAAAAACCATGGAAACAATTACTGTAAAAAAGAGCATAACATGCTTCCATTTTTCTTTCCCATCAATCATTAACCATACAAGCCATAAGGTTGCACTAAAACTAAGCGTGCTGAGCAGTCTCAATCCGAGCTCACCAGGTAATAAGCTATTTCCAATGGCAGCCCAGAGTGCCACCATAGGAGGGTGATCAAAATATCCGAAAGCCAGGTCTTTAGACCAAACATAGTAGTAGGCTTCGTCCTCAAATAGATTCGTAAAATGACTTTGTAATACATTCACTACAAAGAATAAGAGCAGTATCGAAATAAATTGATACTTAGGATCTTTTAAAATTTTCATTAAGCATATTCTTAACACAAAATTAGCAATTATTTATTTTACCTTTGCCCTTACAAATTAAGTATTATGCAAGATACGCTGGTCATTATTCCAACTTTTAATGAGAAAGAGAATATTGAAAGAATTATACGGGCTACTTTTTCTCAACGGAAATCATTTGACATCCTCATAGTTGATGACAGTTCTCCTGATGGAACGGCAGGTATTGTAAAAGAACTTCAGAAAGAATACCCAAAAAGTTTATTTCTCGAGGTAAGAAATAAAAAAGATGGCCTTGGTCGTGCTTATATCCATGGTTTTAAATGGGCTATTGAAAGGAAATATGATTATATCATAGAAATGGATGCGGATTTTTCACATAATCCAAAAGATTTGGTGCGGTTATATGAAAAATGTGTAAAAGAAGGCGCGGATGTTTCCATAGGTTCTCGCTATTCAAATGGTGTAAATGTGGTCAACTGGCCAATGAAAAGAGTACTACTTTCTTATTTTGCATCTAAGTATGTGAGGTTTGTAACGGGAATGCCTTTTAATGATACCACTGCGGGCTTTGTTTGTTATCACAGAAAAGTGTTGGAAACCATACAGTTAGATAAAATTAAATTTGTCGGTTATGCATTTCAAATAGAAATGAAATTTAAAGCTTGGAAACATGGTTTTAATATTCAGGAAGTGTCCGTAATATTTACTGATAGGACCTTAGGAGAATCAAAAATGAGTAAAACGATTATAACAGAAGCTATTTTTGGAATCATAAAAATGAGGTTCGCCGGGTTGCCGAAAGGCTCAAAAAAGTCTAAAAAATGATTAGAAACACCTTAATAAAGAATGCAAGGCTTGTTAATGAAGGATTGACCAGAGTTTGTGATGTTTTGATTGAAGGAGAGAAAATCAAGCAAATCAGCGAAAAAATAGAAGATTTTTCACAGAATACGGTCATTATTGATGCCAGAAATAAATTGCTGATTCCAGGAATAATCGATGATCAGGTGCATTTTCGTGAGCCAGGGCTTACACAGAAAGCAACTATAGCCACCGAGTCAAGAGCAGCGGTTGCTGGAGGAATTACTTCTTTTATAGAAATGCCCAATACTTCACCGCAGGCAACTACCCAGGAATTATTAGAAGATAAGTTTAAAATAGCGGCAAAAGATTCTTATGCCAACTATTCTTTTATGATGGGAGGTACAAATGATAATCTGGAAGAGCTATTAAAAACAGATCCCAAAAATGTAGCAGCAATTAAGTTGTTTTTAGGCTCTTCAACAGGTAATATGCTAGTTGATGATGAAGAAGTATTAGAAAAAATATTTTCTTCCACAAAACTTCTAATCGCCGTTCACTGCGAGGACGAGACGACCATAAAAAATAATTTAGACAAGCAAAAAAGTGTTTATGGTGACGATATACCAATAAAAATGCACCCAGTGATCAGAAGTGCTGAAGCTTGCTATAAATCATCATCAAAAGCCATTGCTCTGGCGCAAAAAACGGGGGCAAGGTTACATGTTTTTCATTTGTCAACCGCTATTGAAACCGATCAGTTCACGAATAAAATACCGCTGGAAGAAAAGAAGATTACGGCAGAAGTTTGTGTGCATCATTTGTGGTTTGACGATTCAGATTATGAAGAAAAGGGCACTTTCATCAAATGGAACCCGGCTGTAAAGTCGAAACAAGACAAAGAAGGACTTTGGAAAGCACTTTTAGATGACAGAATAGATGTAATTGCAACTGATCACGCACCTCATACCATCGACGAGAAAAAACAGGTATATACCAAGGCGCCAAGTGGAGGCCCATTGGTGCAACATGCTGTTTTAGCTTTATTGGAAGCAGTCAGGAATAATAAAATTACCATTGAAAAACTGGTGGAAAAAATGTGTCATAACCCGGCGAAGCTATTTAATATCGAAAAAAGAGGCTTTGTTAAAGAAGGCTATTATGCTGATTTGGTGCTGATTGATACAGATTTACCACAAACAGTAGCCAAGGAAAACATATTATATAAATGTGGATGGTCTCCATTTGAAGGCACTACTTTTCATTCAACGGTAACACAGACGTTTGTAAATGGAAGTTTGATCTACAATAAAGGTGTATTTGATGATCATAAAAAAGGAATGCGATTAATTTTTGATAGATAATGAAGATATTCTCTGCATTTTTGATGATTTTGCTCTTTTGGAGTTGTAACGATAAAGTTACCTATGAAAAACCTGAAGACCTGATAGGTAAAGAAAAGATGACCGATCTTCTCTATGAAATGCATATTGCCATTGGGACATCAAATTTAAGAAATATTCATCTGGAAAAGAACAGGAACTATTTGTCCTTGGTATATGAAAAATACGGCGTCGATAGTACGCAGTTTGCTACTTCTAACCTTTATTATACGTCAAATATCATTGAATATGAAGAAATTTACGAAGAGGTGGAAAGACGTTTGGATACGTTAAAAAACTATCATCAGGCGATTATGGACTCTATTAATGGGTATCAGACCAATCAAAGGAAAGAAGCCATTGAAAAAAATAAAGATAGTTTGAATCAAGTGTTTAAAAACAGAAATTAAAGATTGTCATTGAGACACCTTGCCGTTTTGTTGACACAAGACTTTATTGATTCAAATTCAAACCCAATTTCATTTTTAATTTTCTCAGAGGTATAAGGATGGTTTGCCAAAGCTGATCGGGCTGTTCTTTTCGTAAGAAGTGGAGGAGAAAGCGTTAATTTACTTCTGATATATTCCAATCTCCAAATACATTCACTCATAAATCTATTGATACGAATACCAGGTTTTGGCTTATTCAGCGCTGCTGCAATCATGGAGAAGATTTCCTGGTAGCTGAGGTTTTCAGAAACCAGTACAAAACGCTCATTAGTGATATCAGAATCCATCAAACGCTGCATAACTTTGACCACATCTTCTACACCCACAAAGCCCGTAATACCTTTCGTGTAGAACTTTAATCCTTTTTGGATCTTCCTAAACATACTGCCAGAACCCTTGTGCCAAAAGCCAGCGCCTATAATAACACCAGGATTTACAATAACAACAGGTACACCTTCCTGAGAGGCACGCCACACTTCCATTTCAGAACCATATTTTGTAATGGAATAACCACTTTTATCACTCGTACTGCTCCAATTATCGGATTCATCCATTATAACACCAGGTGCAGCATTTTCAATGGCGGCAACCGAGCTCACAAAACAGAGCTTTTGAATTTTATGACTAATACAAAGGTTAGCGATATTGGTGGTGCCGTCGATATTTATGCGTCGCATTTTTTTGTACTCACTTCGAATAAAAGATACCAAAGCGGCACAATGATATACCTGAGTTATATCCTCAAAAGCTGTATCCAGCGCAGGAATATCTTCCAGACTGGCTTCTACCCATCGTATTTTATTGAACATTTCCTCTGCTTCAGCAGTATAACAGGCAAAAACTTTTTTTACGGCATTCAGGTCACTGCTTCTCTGATGAATAGCACGAACACTATCATTTGAGAGTAAAAGATGATATAAAAGGTGGGAGCCCACCAAGCCAGTTCCTCCGGTTACCAAAATCATGTTACGAAAATAAACATTTGACTGAAAAGAAAGATTGCCGAAAGCCTTTATTTCTATGAATATTTGTGAGATTTGAATTCTAAGAAGACTATCTTTTTTATATTTGCTGAAATTTTTTACCATGAAGAAGAATTTCGTTGAAGAGCTTCGCTGGAGAGGCTTGCTACACAACATCATGCCTGGTACCGAAGAGCAATTGTTAAAAGAATCAACAGCAGCTTATATTGGTTTTGACCCTACAGCTGACTCCTTGCATATCGGAAGTCTGGTACAGATCATTTTATTAATGCATCTGCAACGTTCTGGCCACAGACCCATAGCTCTTGTTGGAGGTGCTACAGGAATGATTGGAGATCCATCTGGTAAGTCGAATGAAAGAAATTTGCTCGATGAAGAAACGCTTTCTAAGAATATAAAAGGTGTGAAGCATACCCTTGAAAGATTTATTGATTTTTCAGGAGAAGTTGAGAATGCCGCTGAAATGGTGAATAATTATGATTGGATGAAGGACCTCTCATTTTTAGAATTTGCCAGAGATATTGGAAAACACATTACCGTAAATTATATGATGGCCAAAGATTCTGTAAAGAACAGAATCAATGCAGAATCTAAGGAAGGCATGAGTTTTACAGAATTTACCTACCAACTGGTTCAGGGCTATGACTTTTTGCATTTATTTAGCAACCACAACTGTTTGCTGCAGATTGGAGGATCCGATCAATGGGGTAATATTACGACAGGTACGGAACTTATCAGAAGGAAGGCCCAGGGAAAGGCCTATGCCTTAACCAGCCCGCTTGTAACAAAAGCAGATGGTACGAAATTCGGAAAAACAGAAGGAGGAAATATCTGGCTTGATACCAAAAGAACTTCACCCTATAAATTTTACCAGTATTGGTTAAACGCATCGGATATTGATGCTGAAAACTATATCAAAATTTTCACTTTTCTGGATAAGGAAACGGTTGAAAAATTGATTGAAGAGCATAAAGAAGCACCACATCTCAGACTTTTACAAAAGAAAGTAGGAGAGGAGGTTACTACCATGTGCCACGGCGAAGAAGCCTATGAAAATGCAGTAAAAGCTTCACAGATTTTATTCGGTAGGTCTACCGCAGATGATTTAAAAACCCTTGATGAACAGACATTTTTAGATGTTTTTGAAGGTGTACCTCAGGCGGAGATTGAAAAATCGGTTTTAGACAGCGGCATTGATATTGTTGATGCTTTAAATGAAAAATCAGGTTTTTTAAAATCCAATGGTGAGGCCAGAAGGGCTTTAAAAGAAAATTCTATTTCTGTGAACAAAGAAAAAGTAAAGGATGATTTTGCGTTAGGAAGCAAAGATCTGATTGCTGACAAATTTGTATTACTGCAAAGAGGAAAGAGAAACTATTTTTTACTGAAAGTAGTTTAAAAAAGTAATAAATATGGGAAGCCATCCTGTAAACCTGATCATACGGTTTGTACTTGAGTTGCTTGCGCTGGTATCAGTGGGCGTCTGGGGTTGGATAAAATTTGATGGAACCCAGCAATATCTATTTGGTTTAGGACTACCTATATTAATGACCATAGTTTGGGGAACCTTTGCCGTGCCTGACGATCCGAGCCGCTCTGGAAAAGCTCCCATTCCTGTTTCCGGAACCCTTCGTTTGCTGATTGAATTTATATTTTTTGGGGCAGCTATTTGGGTATTATATGACTTACAGCAAGACAAGCTGAGTTATATATTTGGCGGAATTGTCATTATTCATTACATGGTTTCTTATGACCGCATTTCCTGGTTGTTATCTCAAAAGTAAAAGTATAAATAAAAGCCTCGTCAATAAACGAGGCTTTTCAAGGCTAGCGGTCACCAAGGTGTGTTAAACCATAAGACCAGATACTATACATTTCTCTGAACCAAGATCCTATCGCATAACCGGCGGCATAAGATCCTTTGGCGGGTTCCGTTCCTCCAACGGTAGTGAATAATAGGTCAGAGGTCAGTTCTTCATACTGAATTTGTAATTCTTTCATTTCTTATTTTTTTTTTGATTAAGTAAAATCATTCCAATTAGGAAAAGCAACAAAAAACTGATTGCATAATACATGAGGTTTATACTTTTACTCGTTTTTATTGAAAAAATATAATAGTCAACATCTGCTTGTGTTAACAATGTATCGGCTAGAAAAACAAGATTGAGAATTGCCACTATTAAGAATATATATGCAATATTTTTTTGAGTTTTCATATTGAATGAATTAAGTTATAGGTTCATTTCCAAGAAGGCCATCATATATACCACGATAGAAACTTCCTACCGTTAAATAGTACCATTTAACCGCCTCTTTAATAGGTCCTCCTCCATTAATTCCGGCAAGATCTATTTGATTTAGTTCCACATAATAGTAATCGGATAAATTTTTCATACTACTATCTTGGGTTGTTCCATCCATCTAAAAACCATTGACCTGCCTGATCCAGAGCTTTTCCTAATGCTATTCCGGTTGTTATAACTCCAAGAACAACCAATACAGGATGTCCCCCCTTAATTGTCATTAAGTCTTCTTTTTTTAAAACAGCATTGCCATTTTTAATAATTTTTTTCATAATTGTTTAGAATTTAATTTCAATAAAATGATTTGTATTGTTTCAAAACATGGTTACGTCTAACCTACTACGTCTAGCTTTGTCCTGATATAGTAAAGGTAATTTCGCCTACTGCAATTTCCTTGCAGAGAACAGATATAATTTGAAAAACCTTTTCCTACATAAATATCAAGGAGCTGATCTTGTAAGAGTACCTGAATAGAAATATGTATTGTAAGGTCATAATCCAGAGAATAATAGTAGGTTTTTGTCCGTCGATTAAAGAGAATTGGCGCATCCATTTCTTTTAACTGTTCAATAAGAAGAAATACTTGCCTTACGCTGACCCTGAGTGTTGCAGCCAATTCATTTGGTGTTCCTGTATTCTCAATCTTGATAAGTTTGTGAATTTTCTTAAGATGCTCCAGTTGTTTTAAATTATTCATGTCTCTTTGTATTATTCTATGTATCCTGTTGGGTTGTAGCCTCCTGTTTTATCCATAAATCTCTGAATATTCCTTTATTGGAATTCAGCAGATAGTCGGGGCTTCCCTCTTCAATCAATTCGCCTTTTTTTAAGACAAGAATTCGATCTGCATTGGATAACTTTTGGACGCGATGTGTGATTATAATAATCGTTTTTCCATCCTTTATTAGTTCCTGAATAATACACTCGAGAATCTGTTCTGAAAAACTATCTAAGGACGTTGAGGCCTCGTCAAATGCAATGATATCGGGATCTCGGTACAGAGCTCTTGCGATGGCAATTCGTTGTCTTTCACCCCCTGAAAGATAGGTTCCATTTTCTCCTATTTTGCTGTGAAACCCTTGAGGTAAATTTTCAATAAAAGAGGTGATTTTTAGCCTACGGCACACTTCCATGATTCGCTTCATATCCGGGTTTATTTCGCCAAGGGCTATATTACTTGCAACGGTTCCGTTAAATAGTTGAACTTTCTGGGGTACAATTCCTATTAAATTTCTAAGACTAGCTTTAGAATAGTACTTAATGTTATTTCCATTAATGAATATTTCCCCTCGTTTAATCGAATAAAGTCCTTGCAAAAGATGAAGAATAGTTGATTTTCCCGAACCACTTTCTCCAATAATGGCTGTTATTTTGCCCTGATGAATGCTCAGGTTTAAGTTGGAAAAAATAGTTGGTCGATTTCCATAGGAAAACGCCACATTCTTGAATAGAATGTTTCCGTTATCAATTTTTGACATCACAGTAACATTCCCACTTTCTTCTGTATCTAAATCCAGAATTTCAAAGAGCCGATCAGCGGCAATCAATGCATTTTGAATTATTTTGTTGGACAGGATTAAACCTGAAACCGGACTGGTAAAAAAGCCTAAAATAGCATAGAATGAAAAAAGCTCTCCGGGTGTTAGTTCTTTTCCTATCACAAAATAAGACCCAATCCACAGCAGGAGAATGGTAAATAGATTTGATAAAGATTGTGAAGAGGTTTGACTAAAAACATGATTCATCGACGAATAATAACTGACTTGAAGGAGTTTTATGAATTTACGTTCAGTTTTAATCTGCATCATGGAATGAAGGTTAAATTGTTTGATGGTACTGATGGCTGAAATTGATTCAATCAATTGATTCTCAAGCTCTGCAGAGGACTCCATTATTTTTCGTTCCGTTTTTTTATTCACCGAGTCGGTAACAACATAAATAATCATGTAAAGAGGTATGATGGTGAACATAATGAGCCCTAATTTCCAATAATAGGAGAACATTAAAAGGAATGAAAAGATGACGATGAAGAAATTAACTAATAGGGTTAAGGAAGTATTATTAATGAACAATCGAATTTTCATAGCATCATTAATGCGAGATATGATTTCACCGGTACGCATGGTATCAAAAAATTGTTGAGGCAATTTTAACAAGTGCTTGTAATAACCAAGAATCAACCTGGCATCAATTTCTTGCCCGGATTTGATTAGAAATAGATCCTTAAAAACAAAAAGTAGTAATTGAATGATCATAAGAACGACCATAATAATACTCATTGTATGAAGTAGTTTAAGGTTTCCACTGACCAAAACATGATCAGTAATTTTTTGTATATAAATAGAAATGGAAAACCCGAGAAGCGTATAAAAAATGGACCCGATTACTGACTGCACCAGCATGTATTTATGCGGTTTTACCAGGTGCCAAAACCTGAGTAGAACAGAGACTCTCTCATTTTTAGGAATAAAATGTTCATTTGGAAGTAAAATAACCAAGACCCCTGTCCATTGTTCTTTGAATTTCTTCATTGATATTGAATGAAAAGCTCCGGTTCCAGGGTCCATAATTTCAATGACTTTTTTTGTCACTTTTCGGATTACGACAAAATGTTGAAGCTCTTGGTTAACTATGACATGAGCTATAGCCGGAATGGGAATATTTTTCAAATCTTTTAGATCACATCTGATGCCTTTAGCGTCAAACCCAAGCTTTTTTGCACCTTCAATAATGCCGTAGAGGTTCGTTCCTTCCTGATCTGTGGCTGTGAATTGTCTGACTTTAGAAATAGGAATAAATAATTTGTAATGCGCGGCTATAGAAACCAGGCAAGCCACACCGCAATCTGAAATATCGTGTTGTTTGATTTTTTTAACTGACATTTATAAATAGTTTAATACCAGTCATTTAAATCGTCGAATAAGAGCTGAAGCGCCGTTCGGTTTTTTATAAAGAATTGAGCGTTCAATGTCATCCCTTTTTTGAGCTCACCAGGAATACTGTTTTCAAGAAAGAGCTTATTTTCATTCAAACTACAGAGGACCTTATACATAGGAGTATTATTGAGAAGGTAATTGTCTTCGCTGATCTGAATTATTTCACCGGAGGCGGTGCCCCAGTAATTATGGTCAAAAGCGTCAATTTGAAAGGTAACAGGGAGGTCTTTTTTAATCATTCCAATATCCGAAGGATTTACAAAGCATTCCACAAGTAGATCTGTTTGAGGAGAGATATGAGCAATGGAAGCCCCCGTATAAACGAAATTGTTTTTTTCAATTCCTATGAGATCTTGCACAGTACCATCTACAGGAGCAATAATGAAATGTTGATTTCTTTCTTTTTCAAGTTTTAGGACTTTCGTATTTAGAGTCCTGATTTCAGCAAGTTTTGATTGATATTGATGTTGCCACTTTCGTTTATTTTGACTTTTATAATGAGCAAGTTTATTTTTGTATGAGATGCTTCGGGCTTGACTAATTTCGAATTCTTTTCTTGCGATCACACCTAGATGAAATAATTTTTCCTGGCGTTTAAATGCGTTTGAATTAAAATGAATTTCATCTAAAATACTCTGGTTTTTAAACAAATGTTCCTGAAATTGAGTTTTGAGTAGCTGGGATTCCAGTGAGTCACTGATTGATAGTTCGTTTTTTAAAAGATACTCAAGATCTTTAATTTCAAGAGATATAGAGTCTACCTGTATTTTTAAACTCGAAATGAGTTGACCTATGTCATGGTTATCAAGCACCACCAGGGTGTCACCCTGTTCAACGTAGGTGTTTTCATGTACGTTTATTGCTTTAACTTTTCCGTTGATAGGACTGTTAATGATATTTCGTTGTTTTATGGGGCGAATCATGCCACGTGAAGAGCTGTAAAGATCAATTTCCACAAAGGGTAGAAGAATAGCTGTAATCAAGAGCCCCAGGATCAATATCATATATATCGTTTGACTTTTTTTCAGGTGATGGTACCGATGAAACTCGATGGTTCCTGTGATAAATTCTTTTGGGAAAATATTTTTCATTTCTGGCTCGGATTGGTATGAAATAGTTTCATACAAACTTCAACAATAATGAAGGTGTTTAAAGTAGAAACAACCTTGAAAAGAGTCAGGGTTTACCCTATTATTTGTAAAATATATTTAAAGAAAGGATTCTTCAAACTAAAGCTTTACTCCATTTCCTGATACTTCGTAAACTTATAATCTGTGTCTTTGGCAAGATTATGACAGGCAATGCATTTTGACGTACTTTCTGGTAAACTTTGGTACTTGCCCTCTCTTTTAATAAAACTGGCATAGCCCCAATTGCCTGGGTTTTGAGAAAAGTTTTTACTGTCTTTGATGGTATAGTCAATTTGCTGAATCTCATTGGCTTCAAGTGCTTCTGTAAATCTTGACATTTTTTCTACACTCCAGGCGATGTTCACAAGGATACTTCCTTCTGGAAAAGAATGGTTTTCAGAAATAGCTCTAAATGCTTTTTGATTGGCCAGGATATAACGTAACTCATTGTTATCAGTAACATAATGAGTGGCAACTATTTTATAGTTTTTATAATCTTCAATGGTCTTAAATTTTAGGCCGTTTTCGGGCATGACCAGGTCTGGAACTTCAGAAATAACATGATAGTCAACTTTTGAATTACAAGAAAGTAGGCTTGTAATAATGAAAAATCCTAGTAGTGCTCTTAACATCATTTTCGGTTTTGAAGTTTATCAAAGATAAGGTAATGAATCTGTAGTTAATTGTGAAATCATACAATAGGGAATTTCGGGTTTCAATTTGATAAGGTTAAACCGCTTGCAGCTTGATCTATTCGGTAGGATTGAGTATCTTAGGTTGCACATTTTTCAATTTATTTAAACCTCAAACCAATGATGTCAACCAGTCAATTCACCAAATTAATTAGTTTTTTAATACTTCTTGCAGTTTTCGCTTCTCCTCAGGCCCAGGAAAGAAGAGAAGAGGGTAATATGATTTTAGAAGATATTCCCGAGATTCCGGCAGAGATCACAAGTAGAATATTACAATATCAAAATACCAGATCTGCATCCTTTGTAGATTGGATACCCGGAGACCAAGGTATGCTGATCTCCACCAGGTTTGGAAGTACGAGTCAATTACACACAGTGACGATGCCAGGTGGCGCAAGAAGTCAAATCTCATTTTTTAAAGAACCGGTTTCAAATGGCTCCTTTTCCCCTTCACCGGAATACAACGGCTTTCTGTTTACAAAAGATATAGGAGGAAATGAATATTCCCAGATCTTTTGGTACGATATGAAAAGTAGAACATCTGAAATGCTCAGTGATGGAGCATCTCGTAATTTTGGATTAACCTGGTCCAACAAGGGAGATCAATTTGCTTTTACCTCATCGAGAAGGAATGGAAAAGATTTTGACATTTATATTTCTGATATGAAATCGCCCAAAAAGGCTGTGATTAAAGTAGATCGAGGAGGAGGGTATTGGATTCCTGTTGACTGGTCTCCCGATGACAAACAACTCATAGTTTTACAGTATCTGTCAAGTACAAAATCGAATTCCTATATACTTGATCTTGATTCAAAAGAACTGACCCAGATCAATGATGGTGCTCAAGAGGCTGTTTTTTTGGCACAGGGATGGGATAAGACCGGAACCAAGATTTATGCCTCGACTAATATTAGCAAAGAATTTAACACCTTGGCTATCTATGATGTACAAACAAAAAAAATGGAATTTATAACTGATGATATACCCTGGAACATTGAAGGAGGAGCGATTAATAAGTCACGTACGAAAGCAGCTTTTACAGCTAATGAAAATGGTTTTAGACAACTCTACCTGATGGATCTTGAGACGAACAATTATGAGAAAGTACCCAATTTACCGATGGGTCAGATTTATTCCTTTGCTTTTCATCCTGAAAGAGAAGAATTGGCTATGGTTATGAACACAACTGCCACCCCGGGTGATATTTATTCTCTGGATCTTGTCGGCGGAGAAACGAAAAGATGGACCAATAGTGAAGTAGGAGGCCTGGACACCAGTTTGTTTCCGAAACCTGAACTTATAAGGTATGAAACATTTGATCAGTTAGATGGAAAGCCAAGAATGATTCCAGCATTTGTTTACAAACCTCAAAATGTGAAAGGCCCTTTACCAGTGATGATTTCGATTCATGGAGGCCCAGAGGGTCAGCACAGCCCTTCGTTTTCATCTTTTTATGCATTTTTAGCCAATGAAATGGGTATAGCGGTAATTGCGCCAAATGTTCGGGGTTCAGCCGGTTATGGAAAAACCTACTTAAAACTGGACAATGGTTTTAATCGGGAAGATTCTGTAAAAGATATAGGGAAGTTAATAGAATGGATAGAGTCAAACAATACTTTTAATAAAGATAAAATTGCCGTTTTTGGGGGATCCTATGGTGGATATATGGTGTTGTCTTCGATGTACAATTTTAATGATAAGATAAAATGTGGAGTTGATATTGTAGGGATCAGTAATTTCGTCACATTTTTAGAAAATACAAAGGCGTATAGGAGAGACCTGAGACGTGCAGAATATGGGGATGAAAGAGAGCCGAAAATGAGGGCTTATCTGGAGTCAATCTCACCCACCAATCATGTAGAAGAATTTAAAAGCCCCTTATTTGTGATTCAAGGAGCCAATGACCCAAGAGTTCCGGCAAGCGAGTCTGAACAAATGGTAAAATCAATTCGAGAGAATAATGGGGTGGTGTGGTATATGCTTGCGAAAGACGAAGGGCATGGATTCAGGAAGAAGGAAAACCGGGATAGAATGACCGAAGCTGTTGCGGTGTTTTTGAAAGAAAACCTTTTGGACAACTAAAAAAAATTAAATGACCTTAAAGGACTTAGGATACAACGAGAGTTTACAATCTTTCAGAGAAGAAAATAATTTGGCTTCCTTCCAAGTGGGCAGGGTAATTCTTGAGCATAAGGAGCGTTATATAGTGAAATCAGATCGGCAGGAGTTTGATGCCGAGCTGATCGGGAATTTAAGATATACAGCAGATAGCAGATACGATTATCCGTCAGTGGGAGATTGGGTGGCATTTTCTGAATATGATGAATCCAAAGCATTGATCCATGCCGTTTATCCCAGGTTTTCAATTATAGAAAGAAAAGCGGTTGCGAAAGCGGGGCAGGTGCAGATTATTGCTACAAATATTGATGTCGGTTTGATAGTGCAGGCTGTTGACAGGGATTTTAATCTAAACCGCCTTGAAAGATACCTGACAATCTGTAATGCCTCTAAAGTTTCGCCTGTCATCGTACTAAGCAAAAAAGATCTGATCAGCGACGATAGACTTCAAGAGATTAAGAGGATGATTGAACAGCGAATTCAGGAAGTTCCAATCCTTTTTATAAGTAATAAGGAACACGGAGTAGATGCGATAAAAGCATTTATCCGGCACGGAAAAACCTATTGTCTTCTTGGCTCCTCAGGGGTGGGAAAATCGACCCTTATCAACTCTCTGGAAGGCAAAGAATTGATGGAGACCAATGAAATTAGTGACAGTGTAAACAAGGGTCGTCATACCACCAGCCATCGAGAGCTGGTAGTTTTAAAAGGAGGAGGTATCGTTATAGACAATCCGGGAATGAGAGAGATAGGAATTACTGATACTCAGGAAGGTCTGGAAATTACGTTTGAAGCCATTCTTGAGTTTTCAAAAGATTGTAAATACCGCGACTGCTCGCATGTGAATGAAGATGGCTGTGGTATTCTTGCGGCGCTTGAAAGGGGTGAGATAGATGAAGATTCGTATGCGAATTTCAGAAAAATGGAAAGAGAAAAGCAACATTTTGAGTCTGATACCTTAGAGCGAAAGCGTAAGGATAAGGAGTTGGGAAAATTGATTAAGTCGGTTGTAAAAAAGCGAAAAAGAGATAAATATTAAAAACACAGGTATCCTTTTAAATAGCTATTGATCTAACAGATGGGTTTATTTCATTCGAATAAAGAGAAACATTTATGGTTCCTGGCCTTGCTGGTAGTTGCTGTTATTTTTTCCAGCCTGTTTTTAGGACTTCCCTTCCTTGAATTATTAGCCAACCAGAATATCCAGGCAGCATTGTTTGTTGCTGGAATGTTGCTCACAGCGATTTTAATAATATACGATGGCACGCGCAATAAGGCGGGCAACAAGTTATTTGGTGTATATCTGGGCTTAGTAGCTGTTTATCTGATGCTTTTTTTGAGACTGGGCCTTGCCGAAAGAAGCCATTTAATTGAATATAGTGTGTTGGCAATTTTTGTATTTCGCGCGCTTACAGAACGGTATAAAAACAATTCTAAACCCTTGAAATCAGCATTGTTGGCCTTCTTAATTACTTGTATAATTGGCGGTATAGACGAGATGTTACAGCTATTTCTTCCCAATCGGGTTTTTGATACAGAAGATATAATATTTAATTGTTTTGCGGCTTTGGCAGCCATCAGTTCAAGTTTGTTTTTGAGATGGGCCCGAAAGAAATTTAAAAAAACATGAATTAAATGGAGTATCTTAGAGAATCATTTTTCAATGAAGAATTGGAAAAGGAGTTTCATCCGATTAATTCGCCAAACCATGACTACAATCAGCACCTACTTACGATTTAACGGGAACTGCGAATCAGCATTCCTTTTTTATAAAAAAGTATTCGGTGGTGATTTTCAACATTTAGGAAGGTTTTCTGAAATGCCGCCACAAGAAGGAATGCCTCCCATACCAGATGCAGATAAAGACAAAGTGATGCATGTAACCCTGCCTATTGGCGGAGATGCCGTTCTCATGGGAAGTGATACCATGGCACCCTATAACGCTGATTTTAATGCAGGAAATAATTTTTCTATTTCTATTCATTCAGATTCTAAAGAAGAAGCTGAAAGGCTTTTTACTGCTTTATCTGATCAAGGGAAAATAATCATGCCTATGAATCAGACCTTTTGGGGCTCATACTTCGGTATGTGTACTGATCAGTATGCAATCAGTTGGATGATCAATGTAGATGTAAACACACTTTAATAATAACTAAAACTAAGAAGAACATTATGAGCACAAGCAATTACCCCAGGTCCTTTTCACATGTTGGGATTACAGTTCCGGACATTCACAAGGCAGTACAATTTTATGAGGAGGTGATGGGATGGTATATAATAATGGCACCGTCGAAAGTTACTGAAGAAAATGAAACAGCTATTGGACAAATGTGTATTGACGTTTTTGGTACAGGATGGGGAACCTTTGATATTGCCCACATGTCAACATCAGATGGTATTGGAATAGAACTGTTTTCTTTTCCGAATATGAGCGACGAAAAACCAGAATTCTCACCCTTCAAAACAGGTCTTTTTCACTTCTGTGTTCAGGATCCTGATATTGAAATGCTCACCGACAAGATTGTGGCATATGGAGGAAAGCAACGGATGCCGATTCGTGAATACTATCCAAATGACAAACCCTATAAAATGGTGTATGTGGAAGACCCGTTTGGTGTTGTCTTTGAGATCTATACCCATAGTTATGACTTAACATATTCTGCAGGTGCTTATCAGGATAAACTTTAATCTGATGTAAACTTTTTCTATATTTTGTTATCTAACAACCAAAGGGTTGATTCTTGATTAATTCTTATCTTAGAGCAGCTTAATCAAACCAGCCCTATGTTAAAAACGAGTAGTACTTTAATCTTATTTTTATTCCTTTCATCGTTTATCGGCCTTGATCTGGAGCGGCCTGTTCCAACGGCAAATAAAGATTTTACCTGGTTATTGGGATCTTGGCAGCGCGCCAATGAAAAAGAAGGTCGACAAACCTATGAACATTGGACAAAACAAAGCAATACGCGATATATAGGAATAGGATGTACCCTGAAAGAAGGAGATACGATCTGGAAAGAGAACATCGTTTTGCGTGAAGTTGAAAAACAGTGGCAATTTGAGGTAATCGGGCAGGGTGAAGTAAAAGCCACCGTTTTTAAATTAACTCAAATTAAAGAGTCCAGTTTTACCTGTGAAAATCCAGCAAATGAATTTCCAAAAATAATAAGCTATCATAAGTCAGCTTCAGGACTGAAAGCAGAAATTTCAGGAGGAGGACCTCAGATTGTATTTGAATTTAAAAAAATAAATGATTAACATAAATGCCCTTAACATGAAAATACCCCCCTTAAAAATTTGTGGATTCATCCTGTGCTTATTCATATCAGCCCTTAGTTATGCCCAAGTTGACCATGGAAGTCTTGAAGTAGGCAAACCTCAAAATCATTCAACGAATTCACTCGAGAAACACATATTTCATCTCGATTTAGAGCAAGAGCAATTTGTTTTTTTAAGAGTGATACAACAAGGTGTTGACCTTCAAATTTCGACCTATGATGTAAATGGTGATAAAATGGCGGATTATGACAGCCCTAATGGTACAGAGGGCCCCGAAATTGTTCAGTTAAACTCTGATGAGAAGGGGGTGTACAAAATCGAAGTATACCCTTATAATGAAGAAGCATTTGAAGGGGATTATGAGATTCAACTCGATTTGGTTGAACCCATAGCACAAACTAAAGAAGGTAAAGTCGATCAGGCTTTTTATGCATATAGATCCAATGATGGGCCCGGAGCTTCTGTGGCGATTCAACAGAATGGAAAAATGCTCTATTCAAAAGGGTACGGCCTGGCAAATTTAGAATACGATATCCAGGTGGAGCCAAGTTCCGTGTTTCACATAGCATCAGTTTCAAAACAGTTTACAGCCTTTTCGATTTTACTATTGCAGGCCGATGGCAAACTGAATGTCAACGACGATATCAGAAAATACATTCCAGAAGTGCCTGATTTTGGAAAGACGATTACTTTACAACACTTGGCAACCCATACCAGCGGATTAAGAGATCAATGGAACCTTTTAGTGATGGCAGGATGGAGAATGGATGATGTGATCACCAAAGAGCATGTTTTAAAACTTGTAAGCCGTCAGGAAGAATTAAATTTTGAGCCTGGTGAAGAAATGTATTATTGTAATACCGGTTTTACGTTACTTGCTGAAGTTGTCGCCAGAGTATCGGGAATGTCCTTTGCGGAGTTCACCAAAGAGCGAATCTTTGATCCTTTAGAAATGAATGAAACGCTGTTTTATGATGATCATGAGAAAATAGTTAAGAACAGGGCTTATTCTTATCATTCTTCAAATAACGGTTACAAGAAAAGTGTATTGAACTATGCTAATGTGGGCGCCACAAGTTTGTTCACTACAGTGGAAGACCTGAGCAAATGGGCTGCTAATTTTGATAATACCAAGGTGGGTAGTAAAGAAATCATACATGATTTAAATACAAGGGCTGTGTTAAACAACGGAGATACAATTGCAGCTGCTATGGGTCAATTTGTCGGAAAATATAAAGGACTTGACGAAATCCAGCACGGAGGTGCGGATGCTGGATATAGATCGTATTTGACAAGAATTCCTGATGAGCAATTTTCAGTAGCGGTATTTGGAAATTCTGCCTCTTTTAATTCAGGAAATCTTGCACATGCTGTAGTGGATATTTATTTATCTGATCTTATGGAGGAGCAAGAAGAAGCAGTATCCCCAAAAGAGCCTGAAGAAGCAGGTAAAGAAAATAACCTTTCATTAAATCCAGAATTGATCAAAGCATATGTTGGCGATTACGAATTACAACCGGGCTTTAATATAAAGATATTTGAAGAGGAGGGTGGTTTGGCTGCCCAGCCAACAGGACAATCAAAAACCACATTAGAGGTGCTTTCTGAAACTGAATTTAACGTGCCTGGGGTTGGTGCAAAACTAATTTTTGAAACAACAAACGGGTCAGCCGCCAGCTACTTTGATTTGCACCAAGGAGGTCAGATTACAAAAGCAGAACGCTTGGAGGAATTTGACAAAGAGGAAGTAGACCTAAATGATTTTACGGGAGAATATTACAGTCCGGAATTAGCAACCAATTATAGTTTAAAAATGAAAGAGGGCAAATTGATTGCCGAACATCAAAGAACCGCTGACATTGAATTAGACCCCGTCAAACCAGATGTATTTAACGGGAGTCAATATTATTTCAGACAGGTTGAATTTAAAAGAGATGATCAGGGTAAGATTGTAGGATTTGCCGTTTCAAACGGAAGAGTTAGAAATTTAAAATTTAATAAAATCAACTAAAAAATGAACCTTAAAAATTATTATACCACCCTGTTTGTATTGTTTATATGCATAGGAAATGTATCAGCACAATTTGACGCTCCTAATACGCCACCAGAAGAATCTCCCATGCCAATGAAACCCGAAATGACTGAGATTTGGGAGCCTGAAGTTACCGTTGTAACACCAGCGGATATTTTGGGGGATGCTCCTTCGGATGCGATCATTTTGTTTGATGGAAAGAATCTCGATCAATGGGTGAGTCAAAAGGACGTGAGTCAAGCGGCTCCCTGGAAGATTGTAGATGGGAAATTTTTTGAGGTAGTGCCCAATACTGGTGGAATTCAGACCAAAATGAAATTTGGAGACTGTCAATTACATATTGAGTTCAGCGCTCCGGATGAGGTAAAATTTTCTGGACAGGGAAGGGGTAATAGTGGTGTTTTTTTCCAAAATCGCTATGAATTGCAGGTACTGGATTCATACCAGAACAGAACGTATAGAAACGGACAAGCCGGAAGTATTTATAAGGATCATGCCCCCTTGGTAAATGCTATGAAACCTCCTTTGGAGTGGAATACCTATGATGTAATTTACACGGCACCCAGGTTTAAACCGAATGGAGTTCTTGAAAGCCCTGCTCGAATTACTGTCTTGCACAATGGAGTGCTGGTTCAAAATAATGCGACCATCAACGGACTCACGAAATACATTGGGTTGCATGATTATCCTGAATCACATGGAGAAGATGTGATTTCTTTGCAAGATCACGGTACAACGGCTCAGTTCAGAAATATATGGATCCGAAAATTATAGCACGATGAATTACCTATATCTGATTTCGCTGCTACTACTGGTTTCATCAAACCAGAATAAAGAATGGACAATTCTATTAGATAAGGAACTATCTCAATGGGACAACTACCTTAGCTATGCCTACCCTGAAGGTTATAATGGGGAAATCCCGAAAGATGCACAAGGAAATGCCCTAAAACCTATCGGTGTAAATAATGACAGTTTTGGTGTTTTTACGATTTTAGAGAAAGAAGGAGAACCTGTCTTGAGAATTAGTGGAGAGTATTATGGCTGCGTGGTTACTAAAAAAGAATATCAGAATTACCATCTGAAGCTTAAAGTAAAATGGGGTGATTTGGTATGGCACCCAAGAAAGAAATTATTAAAAGATTCAGGGGTTTTATATCATTCGATTGGTCCCCACGGGGCTGAATATTGGCGGTCGTGGATGTTGTCTCAGGAGTTTCAGGTAATGCAGGGTCATATGGGTGACTTTTGGAATCAGGCGACCTCAGCTATTGATATCAGAGCCTATATTCCGGAGTCTATCATGAATCCTGTTGCCGATAAGTCCCAGGCTTTTTTACCCATTGGAGAAGGCGAAGAGGTAAGTTCTTATTGTATGCGGAGCGCTAATTTTGAAAAACCACATGGAGAATGGAACAGTTTGGAACTCATTTGTTTTGAAGGTAAAAGTCTTCATATTGTCAACGGAGAGGTTGTGATGATTTTGCAAAACTCAAGATATGTGGAAAATGGAAAAAAAATTCCGTTGGAAAAAGGAAAAATTCAGTTACAGAGTGAAGCTGCGGAGGTATTCTACAAGGATATTGCTATGAAAGAAATAAGTGCGCTTCCGAAGGATTACCAAATGTATTTTGAATAATTCTGACATAATCATAGGCTCTTAAGTCTTTTGTAAATCAATTCAAGACATGTTGAAATCAAGAAGAAAATTCCTAAAAAAGAGTTCAATAGGCTTGTTGTCTATTCCCTTGCTAAGCGCTGGTTTACTTTCGTTTGTGCCAAAAGCATCAAAACCTCTTAAAATATTAATTTTAGGAGGAACAAGTTTTTTAGGACCGCATCAAATTGCCTATGCCATTCAAAGAGGACATCAGATAACCACCTTTACCAGAGGGAAATCAAAACCAACGGTTCACCTTGATTTAATGGATAAGGTAGATCAGCTAATAGGTGATCGAGATTCAGATCTATCTGCTTTGGAAAAAGGAGAATGGGATGTTGTTATTGATAATTCAGGCAGAAAAACAGCATGGACCGAGGAATCCGCCAACCTGTTAAAAGAACGGGCAGGGATCTATATGTATACTTCTTCAACCGGAGTTTTCTATCCTTATTTACAGGATTCAGTTGATGAGGAATTTCCAGTAAGGTTAACAGCGCCTGATCAAATAGAAAATGAAGAGGAGAAAATGGAGTATTGGTACGGAGCCATGAAAGCAAGCTCTGAGGCCGCTACCATAAAGGCTTTTGGCAAGGATCGAGCTGTTATTGTTAGACCAACCTACATGTTTGGACCCGGAGACAAGACAAACAGGTTTATATATTGGGCCATACGATTTAAACGGGGAGGGAACGTCATGGTACCTGGAAAAACCGAAGACAGGGTACAATATATTGATGTCAGAGATGTAGCAGAATGGATGATTCGTCTGGCAGAGCAAAAAACAGCAGGAACATTTAATGCATCCGGACCTGCTAAGACCCAGACAATGATAAAATTTGCAAAAGAAGCAAAAAACAGCTTTGATGTGGATACGAAGCTGGTGCAAATTGATGATTATGAATTTCTAAAAAAACAGCATGTTCCACACTTAATCCCTTGGATAATGCCAGTGGGGAAAAATTATGGATCCGCCAGAATTGAAAATAAAAAGGCTATTGGAGCCGGAATGACCTTTAGAGATCTTAAAACCTCCATTCGAGAAACCCAGGAGTGGTGGATCTCTGAAACAGTTAGCCAAAGCAGGCGTGATAAATTTGAACTAAAGCCAGGCTCTGTATTACAAAGAGAAAAAGACATTCTCGCGTCCTGGGCTGCCTACAATAAATAGATGTTTAAAATTTGATGAGATTTGCCAATGATTAAGACAAAGATTAAGATTACAGGCTTGCTGATTATTTGCCTCGCTTATATGGGCCTTGCTCAAAATAATGATGTAGTTCAACCCGCATTTACAGCCTTGAAAGAATATCCGAAGGTCAGGGATTTTACACTTTCAAATTCAGGTAAGGAGGCCTACTTTTCTATTCAAAGTCTGGATGGTACCATATCGGTTATTTCTAAGATAATCATGGAGAACGACACATGGTCTTCACCGATCAAGGCGATTTTTTCTGGCCAACATCACGATATTGAACCCTTTCTTTCACCTGATAATTTACGCTTGTATTTTGCCTCTTCACGGCCCAAGAATAATCAGGACCATAAGGCAGAGGACTATGATATCTGGTATGTTCAGCGTAGTGGATTAAATCAACCCTGGAGCGAACCAGTAAATATGGGAACAGCAGTAAATTCAGATCAGAATGAATTTTATCCTTCGGTAGCTCACAATAAAAACCTGTATTTTACTTCTGACCGTTCTGGTTCGAAGGGGAAAGATGATATTTTTTATAGTCGATGGGATGGAAAGGTCTATGAGACACCTGTTTCTCTGGGTGCAACGATCAATTCGGAAGGGTATGAGTTTAACGCCTATATTTCTCCCTCTGAATCTTTTTTGATTTTTAGTGGATACAATAGAAAGGATGGCTTGGGTTCGGCCGATCTATATATCAGCCATAAAGGATCGGATAAAAATTGGCGAGAAGCGATCAATTTTGGATCCGTTATCAATTCAGATAAGATGGATTATTGTCCATTTGTTGATGTCAAAAACAAAACTCTTTACTTCACAAGTCAGCGAAGTGCTGTTAACGCTCAAAAAGCCCTTGAAAATGGAGATGAGTTTTTAATAGAACTGAACAAATACGAAAATGGAATGAGCAGGATTTATAAAATTGGCCTGGAAACCATCTTTCATATTAACGAATAATTTTTAGGTGAAATTATGAAGTTTTCAAAGGATTCAGTAGGTGGATACGGATGAAACTTAGTACTTTTAAAGACTGAATTTAAGAAAAAGTTTCTATGAAGAATACCATCAGAATGATTGCGCTTATCGGCTTGATTATAACCCAGGCTTGCGACACTAATGACTGCGAAGACGTGGCTTGTTTCACACCACCACGAGGCTTTGCTTTTGAACTTGTGGATGCTCAAACCAGAGAAAACTTATTTACCAACGGGACCTTTGATTCTGACCAGATACAGGTGCTGAATATGGATGATAATTCAAAAAGAGAATTCAGTTTTATCTCGGAAGATGACCTAAATATTATTCAAATTGGCTCAATAGGATGGGAAACGGAAATTGCGGAGGTCGTTTTAAAGGTAGGCGACAAAACGATTTTGAATTTATACGTGGACTGTGAAAGACTCTCCAGGAATTGCTGCAGTTTCACAGAGTATAATGAAATCAGAATTGAGAATGCTGAATATGAACTCGATCAACAGAGTGAAGTGTATACAGTATTGATCCAACAATAAGAATCATATCATTTTTAACGTATTACATTCCATGAAAAACCTCCTTATACTGTTTATATCAGCCCTGATTTTCAGTTGTTCTGAAAAATACCAAGACACTGTAAATGTGGCAGGGGATTATCAAATTATTCCAAAACCAGAATATCTGAAAGCAGCCAATGGACGTTTTTTGCTTGCTCCTGACACCAAAATCATTTCTGATTCTGTATTGCTGGGTGAAGCGGCTTATTTAAAAGAATCAATTGAGAATAGTTCGGGAAGAAAGATTCAAATCGGTTCGACTGAAGCTAAAAGGAATGTAATCATTCTGGAGGTTGATTCAAAGATTGAGCACAAGGAGGGATATCAGTTATCAGTAACCAATAAGAGAGTGCTGATTTCAGCAAGTACGAACCAGGGTGTTTTTTACGGTATACAATCATTGCTGCAGCTTTTGCCGATAGATGACAAAAGCGATACAATACCGACCAAGGATGTAACAATTCCAGCGGTTCAAATTGAAGATCAACCCAGGTATGGTTATCGGGGCATGCATTTAGATGTGGGGCGTCATTTTTTTGGTGTTGAGTACGTCAAAAAATACCTTGACCTTATAGCCATGCATAAAATGAATACCTTTCATTGGCACCTAACAGAAGATCAGGGCTGGCGTATAGAAATCAAAAAATATCCTAAACTCACTGAAATTGGAGCGTATAGAAAAGGAACCGCTATTGGTTTGGCTGGTAGTAGAAATGCGCCTTATACCTATGATACGATACCCTATGGTGGTTTTTATACCCAGGAACAGATCAAAGAAGTGATAGCCTATGCTGCTGAAAGGCATATTACAGTTATTCCGGAAATAGAACTGCCCGGTCATTCTTTAGCGGCTCTGGCGGCATATCCTGAATTGGGTAACGGAACGGGACCTTATGAGGTAGCCAAGAGATGGGGTATTTTTACACAGATCTATGCACCCAGTGAAGAAACTTTTCAATTTCTTGAAGATGTACTAACAGAAGTGATGGCCTTGTTTCCCAGTAAATATATCCATATTGGAGGCGATGAGGTAATTAAGAAAGAATGGGAAGAAAGTGCCTATGCTCAGTCATTGATAAAGAAAGAAGGTTTAAAAGATGAACATGAACTTCAAAGTTATTTTGTGCAAAGAATCGAGAAGTTCCTGAATGCAAACGGACGGGATATGATTGGATGGGATGAAATTTTAGAAGGAGGATTAGCACCCAATGCAACCGTAATGTCATGGCGAGGTGTTGAAGGAGGAATCGCTGCTGCGCAACAGCATCACCATGTGATTATGACCCCGGGGACTCACTGTTACTTTGATTATTATCAAGAAGCCGAAGAAAACAGAATTGAAGAACCGATTACAGGAAGCAAAAGACATACCACGGTAGAAAAGGTTTATTCATATGAGCCGACTCCGTCAGAGTTAAGTCAGGAAGAAGGAAGTTATATATTGGGAGTTCAAGGGAATGTATGGACTGAATATATGCCTACATGGGAACAGGTAGAATATAAAGTTTTACCGAGAATGACGGCCTTATCTGAGGTGGGATGGTCGAGTCCGGAAAATAAAAACTGGGATGATTTTAGGTGGCGATTACAGCAAATGGCCAAGCGATATGATACCTTTGGCTATAACTATGCCAAATATGTGATCGATGATAAATAAAGAGCTATTTGACCCTGCTGATGGTCAGGCCATCTCTTATAGGTAATAGCACGGTTTCAATTCTGGAATCTTCATTCATTAATCTGTTGTATGCTATCAGGGCTTTTGTATCTTCATCTTTTGGGTTTGGGGTTTCAGTTACTTTTCCACTCCAAAGCACATTGTCAGAAAGAATGACGCCTCCTGAGTTCATCTTATCAATGACTGCTCTAAAATAATTGGCATAGTTTGACTTATCGGCATCTATAAAGACCAGATCGAAAGGACCATCTATTGTGGCCAACACCTCGAGGCCCTGACCCAGGTATTGTTTTATCTGATCTTTAAAATTGGAACGATCAAAATACTTTCTTTGAAAATCATACAATTCTTCATTGTGATCGATGGTGTGCAACAGGCCGTTTTCCGACATGCCTTCAGCGAGGCATAGTGCCGAATATCCTGTATAAGTACCGATTTCCAGTATACTTTCTGGCTGTATAAGTTTAGAAATCATGGAGAGAATTCGTCCTTGAAAATGACCGCTGATCATTCTTGGAACCAAGGCTTTTTGCCAGGTTTCTTTGAATAGTTCCTGAAGTAATTCTGGCTCTTTCTGAGAATGGTCCGTGGCGTACTGATCGATGTTTTCCGGTAAAAAATTCATGCGTTTTCGTTTAAAGTATGGGTGCAATTAATCGGGCAATGGAGCAGAGCACCTTGATGTACAGTGGTCTATTCTTCAAATCTATCAATTGCAATTTATGACAATCTTTTAAATCTTCTTCAAAATGGACTTTGAGTTTTGCAGCAACATCTCGGTCTCTTATAAAGGCATTTACCTCTGCATTGAGGCTAAAACTTCTCTGGTCCATGTTGGTGCTGCCTACGGTGCTGATAAGTTCATCGACCACCATCACTTTTGAATGCATCATACCTTTGGTGTAATAATAGACCTCAACGCCACTGCGAATCAGATCTTTCAAATAGGTTTGAGAGGCATAAAAAGCCGTTTTAATATCCGGTTTTTCCGGAATAATGAGTTTTATATTTATACCGCTTTTCGAGGTTATTTTCAAGGCATTAAAAATTGACTCGTCGGGTATAAAATACGGGGTTGTGATCAGTATTTCTTTTTTGGCATTGGTAATCATTCCAAAAAAAGCCTCCATGATAGTCTGATTATTTTTACCATAGTCGCTGCCGAGAATACTCGTAGGGATGTTATTGGAAATGTTGAATGAGTTGTTGAACCTTACTTCATCGAGGTCTATTTTTTTACCACTTACAAAATACCAGTCACTTATAAAAAGGTATTGTAAATCAATTACCGCTTCCCCTTGTATCATCAGGTGGGTATCTCTCCAGTAGAGATCAATAGTATTGGGATTTATATATTTATCTTTGATATTAATACCCCCCAGAAAGCCGGTTTCGTTGTCTATAATCGCAATTTTTCTGTGATTTCGATAATTGGCTTTATGAGCCAGTCTGGAAAAAAGAACAGGCATGTAAGGGTAGGTTAAAACACCTGCATCATTCAGTTTTTTTAAGCCCGATTTACTGATAGAACTTCCAACATCGTCATATATGATTTTTACTTTTACACCTTCTATCGCTTTTTGACATAGCAGGTCGAACAAAGCAGTACCGATGATATCATCTTTAATAATATAATAATCCAGATGAATACTTTTTGTTGCTTTTTGAATTTCTCTGAAAAGTGCAGGAAATTTTTCTTCCCCATTGATCAGTATTTGAATACGGTTATTTTTAGTGAATTGTACCTGTTCAATATTATAAAATAAGGTGGGTAACTTTGCAGAACTAAATTCGTTACTAAAGTCAAGTCCATTGCTGCTGGCTTTATTAATCTCATTGATATATACCTTGTCAAAATAGCGCTTTTTAGTCAGGATTTTCTTTTTGTGATATTGAGCACCGAACAGGAGATAAATTATAACACCACCCACAGGAACCAGAAGAATCAGGAAAATAAATGCAAATGATTTTTCAGGCTTCTTATTATCCAGAATAATGGTCAGAATAATGAAACTGATAAAAATATAATAAGCAATTAAGGCAAAGGGCCTAATGGTTTCGATATAATCCATCGTATATAGAAAATACAGTCTGATTAAATTAAAAATTCTTCTACATATCATTGATGAGGTCCTGAATTTTCAAGGCCTCAAATAAATATAATTAATAAGAATGAATAATGTACCCTTTGAACTTTAAAAAAGAGTCAGCCGTCTATTTATTATCGATGAGCAATTTTGAACGATTGTATTCAAAGTTCATTCTGGCGATATCTACCAAGGGAATTTCCTGAGGACATACCACAGCACAAGCCCCTGTATTTGTGCAGCTTCCAAACCCTTCCTGATCATGTGTATCAACCATATTTACAACCCTTTCTGCCCGTTCCATTTTTCCCTGAGGTAATTTCACCAGATGCGAAACTTTGGCTGACAGGAACAAGGCTGCAGAGGAATTTTTACAAACAGCAACACAGGCACCGCATCCAATACAAGCTGCACTATCCATGGCAGACTTTGAATCATCGTGATGCACAGGTATACTATTGGCCTCAGGAGCCATACCTGTAAAGGATGAGATATATCCGCCTGCCTGTATGATTTTGTCTAAGGAACTTCTGTCTACTTTCAGATCTCTTATCACTTTGAAAGATGCAGCTCGAAAAGGTTCAACGATCAACACATCTCCATCTTTAAAAGATCTCAGATGCGTCTGACAAGTGGTATAGTGAACCCCCGGACCATGGGCCTTTCCGTTAATAACCAAAGAACATTGACCACAAATTCCTTCCCTGCAATCATGATCAAATTCGATGGCGGGTTCTCCTTTGACAGAAAGTTGTTCATTCAGCAGATCCAATAGTTCTAAGAAGGCCATGTCTTCGCTCAAATCTTTAAGTTCATAGGTATGCAAGGCACCTTTGCTATCCGCATCCTTTTGTCGCCATATTTTTAACGTTAGCTTCATTGAATTTCGTTTTAAATAATTTACATGAATGGGCTAAAACCTATTTATAAGACCTAACGGCGGTTTCAACTTCTGTAAACGTCAATTTTTCCTTGTTAAGTTTCCAATTGTTTCCATCGATCCATTCCCATGCGGATGAAAACATAAAATTTTTATCATCTCTTAGAGCCTCTCCATCTGAAGTCTGATATTCTTCTCTAAAATGAGCACCACAACTTTCCTTTCTTTCCAAAGCGTCAATAGCCATTAATTCGGCTATTTCTAAGTAATCAGCCAACCTGCCTGCTTTTTCCAATTCCGAATTAGGCCCTTCAGCATCTCCTGAAACAGCAACATTTGTCCAAAACTCATGACGTAATTTTTTTATTTCTTCGATCGCCCATAACAGGCCTTTTTCATTTCTTGACATGGCCACTTCCTTGAACATAATCTGTCCCAGTTTTCGATGAATCTGATCCACGGCAACCGTACCTTTTATGCGGAGGATTTTATCGATCTGAGCTCTTACATCTTTTTCAACCTTATCAAATTCAGGATCCTGTGTTGAAAACGAGGCGGAATTGATATCCTCACTCAAATAATTGGATATGGTATTTGGAAGAATAAAGTTTCCGTCAACAGAGGCTTGTAGTAATGAATTGGCTCCTAGCCTGTTGGCTCCATGGTCAGCAAAATTTGCTTCTCCAACAGCAAAAATTCCGGGAAGGGTTGTTTGTAGCTCATAATCAACCCAGAGTCCCCCCATAGAAAAATGGGCGGCAGGAGATATTTTCATGGGCTCCAGATAGGCGTTTATACCGGTGATTTTCTCATACATAGAAAATAGATTTCCATAACGTTCGGCAATGAGCTCTTTGCCCAGATTATGAATGGCTGTTTTAAAATCCAGGTAGACTGCATTTTTTAGATTTCCTACGCCATAACCAGCATCAATTCTCTCTTTTGCCGCTCTGGAAGCAACATCTCGAGGAACCAGGTTTCCAAAGGCAGGATACCTTCTTTCTAAATAATAATCTCTTTCCTCTTCGGGAATGTCGATTGGTTTTCTTTTCTCCTCTGGATTTTTTGGTACCCAGATTCTTCCATCGTTTCTGAGGGATTCAGACATCAAGGTTAACTTGGATTGATGTTCTCCCGATTGCGGTAGGGCCGTTGGATGAATCTGTGTCCACGAAGGGTTGGCAAAAAAGGCACCTTTTTTATGTGCTTTCCAGGTGGCTGACCCATTGGAATTCATGGCCAAGGTGGATAGATAAAATAATTTTCCATACCCTCCTGTACCGAGAACAACGGCATGTGCAGCGTGTCGCTCGATTTCACCGGTCACCAAATTTCGTGCGATGATTCCTCTTGTTTTTCCATCAATAACAACAAAGTCAAGGATCTCTCTTCGTTCGTATTGCTGCAGTTTTCCAACCTTCACCTGTTTCATCATGGCCTGATAGGTAGCCAAGAGCAATTGTTGCCCGGTTTGGCCTCGGGCATAGAAGGTTCTTGAGACCAATACGCCTCCAAAGGAGCGATTACTTAAATAACCACTGTATTCCCTGCCAAAGGGAACGCCTTGGGCGACCATGTGGTCGATTAACTGGGTGGAACATTCCGCCATTCTGTAAACGTTCGATTCCCTCGATCTAAAATCTCCTCCCTTGATGGTGTCATAGAACATGCGGTAGACATTATCCCCATCATTTTTATAATTCTTAGCGGCATTTACACCACCTTGAGCAGCTACGGAATGTGCTCTTCTGGCACTGTCCTGAAAGAAGAATACTTTTACATTATAGCCTAATTCAGCTAAAGAGGCAGCAGCTCCTCCTCCCGCAAGCCCCGCCCCGACAACGATAATGTCCAGCTTTTTTCGATTGGCGGGATTGATCAGTTTGTTGTGAGCCAAATAGTTTTG
Organism: Lutimonas sp.; assembly: GCF_051011215.1. Taxonomy (NCBI): domain Bacteria; kingdom Pseudomonadati; phylum Bacteroidota; class Flavobacteriia; order Flavobacteriales; family Flavobacteriaceae; genus Lutimonas; species Lutimonas sp. Next base: position 9,836 of record NZ_JBPCUJ010000007.1, on the reverse strand, counting down.
CCACTTATCTTTTAAAGGTCCCTCAGGGTTTTTTGCATTTAAAGCCATGTTCTCAAATATCTTTAAAGTAAATAATAATTGGAATGATTGCGTATAGGATTGTCATAATTACACTGAACCACAGCGCAAACACCTTGACAAATCGAACAACTTTTTTTTGATAAACCCCTAAGGAGGTATGTGCGCTTTCAATACCGTGTATCAAATGGAAACCCATAGCCAAAATGCTGATGACATAAAGGATGACAAACCATTCCACTTTAAAGGTTGCGACCACTAAATTATACAGGTCTTTTTCGGTTTCCAATACCTTATATTTGAGCCAAAATTGTGCCATATGAATGATGATAAAACCAGCCAATATGGTTCCCAGAATCCCCATATTGCGAGCATACCACTTGCTGGAAGTACGATCCTTAACAACATAGGCAGTACCTTTAGATTTGCGATTCTGAATGGTAATTAAAATGGCATCTACAATATGTATGATGATAAAGGCATACAGAATCCAGGCAATAACAGAAACCGGCCAGAAATGCACCAGAAAATGAGAATATGCATTGTACATATCGTGCACATTGGCAACATTGCCCCAAAATTCTATGGGAAAAAATCCATCCGGAATAATTAGGATAAGATTACCAATAAGGTGGATGATCAGAAAAAAGCTTATAAAGAGGCCTGAGATGGCCATCATGTTTTTACGGCTTACTGAACTTTTGAACAGTCCTTTTTTTGCTTGCATGGGAAAACATTAAGATCTACTCCAAAGATAAAAAAAACGGTATTGAATATTCAATACCGTTCACACTAATTTTCTATCTAACCTCTTATTTATTCAGTTCGTTGCGAAGATTTTTTTCAAGTTCTTTTTTTTCTTCTTCGCTCATCTTTTCCAGACCTTCACAAGGCTTTAAGTTTTTACCAAAAATTTGACTCATGATATTGTTTTGCTTTGTATAGCTCATGCAAAATTTACACATAAACAAATGCCAGTTCAATCGAATTTTATCATAAAGGCTTGCTTCTCCGTATTGGTTCTTATCGCAAATTGTTGTAGCCTCGTCGCAGCTAATTATAAATCCCATACCTCACACATTAATTGTTAAACCATTTTTGTTCCATGCAATTTCTAAGTTGAATTCTTGCTCTATGAATGATTACCCATAGGTTTGACGCTGTAATATCCAGTTCATTACAAATTTCTTCTGTCTCGTAATTTTGAACTGTTTTCAGCATAAAAACGATTCTGTATTTTTCCGGCAAATTTTCAATACAGCCTTCTAAAGCCCTTTTTAGTTCTTCGTTTTCAATATCTTTCTCAGCATCGTTCCCCCAGTTCTGAGGTACGCGCTCTTCGATCCAACGACCTTTATTTTCACCGTCTTCATAAAAGTTCATACGAACCTCTTTTTGCCCCTTGGCAGAATTTATTTTCCTGTAGTGGTCAATTATTTTTCGTTTCAATATGGAAACTAGCCAGGTTCGTTCGGCAGCTTGTCCGCGAAAGTTATCTTTGCCTTTTATAGCAGAGAAAAATGTTTCCTGAACAAGATCTTTAGCCAGCTCCTGACCTTCGATTCTGGTGATGGCATAATTGTATAAATAGTCAGCATATAGATCAATCCATTTATCAGGATTTAACGTGTGCTTCGGGCTTGCGGACATTCTTGTTTAACTTTAGTTTGGCATAAATATAAGAATGTTAATCAAATAAAAATAATCGACCTAAATAAGGGGATAAAAATTAATGTATTTGGTATATTTGTGCTCTATTTTATAAATCTAGTAAAATGAGCGGATTTTTATCTTCATCAATCGCAAGAAAGGTCGCTATGGCTTTGTCGGCACTTTTCTTAATATTCTTTCTAATAATTCATTTAGCGGTCAATATCACCTCTTTGTTTAGCGAGAATTTATTCAATCAAATGTCCCATTTTATGGGAACCAACCCACTTATTCAATTTGCATTGCAGCCAGTCCTTATTTTTGGAGTGGTTTTTCATTTTGTAATGGGCTTTGTTTTGGAATTGAAAAACAAAGGAGCAAGAAATGTAAAATATGCGAAGTACAACGGAGCAGCGAATTCTAGTTGGATGTCAAGAAATATGATTTATTCCGGATTGGTAATTTTGGCCTTTTTGGTACTTCATTTTATTGATTTTTGGTTTCCTGAAATGAATCACAAATATATTGAGGTACTTCCTGAAGATCCGAATCGCTATTTTGAAGAATTGCAGCACAAGTTTGTGAGTCCTTTGCGTGTTGGAGCGTATGTAATTTCGTTTGTTTTACTGGCATTACACCTTTTACATGGTTTTCAATCGGCTTTTCAATCAATTGGATTTAACAACAAATACACCAGTGCGGTGAAGTCATTTGGCAAATTTTATTCATTTGCTATACCATTTGGCTTTATAATTATTGCTTTATATCATCACTTTAACCATTAATCTATTCATTTATGACTAAGTTAAACTCTAAAATACCAAAGGGTCCAATAAAAGATAAATGGACAACATATAAGGATAATATCGACCTGGTTAATCCTGCGAATAAAAGAAATATTGACATTATCGTTGTGGGTACCGGACTTGCAGGAGGATCCGCGGCGGCTACCTTGGCAGAACTGGGGTACAATGTAAAGGCGTTTGCTTACCAGGATTCTCCAAGAAGAGCGCACTCTATTGCAGCTCAGGGAGGAATCAATGCTGCTAAAAACTATATGGGAGATGGTGATTCGAATTACCGTCTTTTTTATGATACAGTGAAGGGTGGTGATTATAGATCAAGAGAAGCCAATGTGCACAGACTGGCAGAAGTGTCAGGAAATATTATTGACCAATGTGTGGCACAAGGTGTTCCTTTTGCCAGAGATTACGGAGGCTTGTTAGACAACAGGTCATTTGGTGGGGTATTGGTTTCAAGAACTTTCTATGCCAAAGGTCAAACGGGTCAACAACTGTTATTAGGTGCTTATTCAGCTATGAACAGACAAATTGCTCGTGGAAAGATTGAAATGTTCAACAGGCATGAAATGCTCGATGTTGTTATTGTTGATGGAAAAGCAAGAGGAATTATAACGAGAAACCTCATAACAGGAGAGATAGAAAGACATAGTGCACATGCCGTTGTTATCGGAACCGGAGGATATGGAAATGTATATTTTCTTTCTACCAATGCGATGGGTTCAAATGCGACTGCAGCATGGAAAATACATAAGAAAGGGGCTTATTTTGCAAATCCTTGTTTTACACAAATACACCCTACCTGTATTCCAAGATCCGGTGATTACCAGTCAAAACTGACTTTGATGTCGGAGTCTCTCAGAAATGATGGAAGAATATGGGTACCGGCAAAATTGGAAGATGCAAAAGCTATTCAGCAAGGTAAAAAGAAACCTACGGAACTCTCAGAGGAAGAAAGAGATTATTTCTTGGAAAGAAGATACCCTGCTTTTGGTAACCTGGTACCGAGGGACGTTGCTTCCAGAGCGGCTAAAGAAAGATGTGATGCCGGTTTTGGAGTGAATGCTACAGGAGAAGCGGTGTATCTTGACTTTGCAGCGGCCATTGAAAGATATGGAACTGAGCAGGCTAAACTAAAACATATTACGAATCCTTCTAAGGAGAAGATCACGGAATTAGGTGCAGCCATTGTGGAGGCAAAATATGGAAACTTATTCCAGATGTATGAAAAGATCATCGATGAGAATCCATATAAAACACCTATGATGATCTACCCGGCAACTCATTATACGATGGGTGGGGTTTGGGTCGATTATAACTTGATGACTACTGTACCTGGCTTGTACTGTATCGGTGAGGCTAATTTCTCAGATCATGGTGCGAACAGATTAGGAGCTTCTGCTTTGATGCAAGGATTGGCCGATGGATATTTTGTATTGCCTTATACGATTGGAGATTATTTATCGGATGAGATTCAAACAGGAAAAATTCCGACGGATACTCCTGAATTTGATGAAGTAGAAAAAGAGGTAAAAGAAAGGCTGGCATTCTTTGTGAATAATGAAGGAAACCACACAGTTGATTATTACCATAAGAAATTGGGTAAAATCATGTGGGATAAAGTAGGGATGGCCAGAAATAAAAAAGGGCTGAAAGAAGCGATTGAAGAAATTCATGCACTTCGTGAAGATTTTTGGAAAAACGTAAAAGTAACCGGTGAATTGAATGAATTGAACCCTGAACTTGAAAAAGCAGGTCGGGTAGCTGACTTCCTGGAATTAGGAGAGTTATTTGCCAAAGATGCTCTAGAGAGAGAAGAGTCTTGTGGAGGTCACTTTAGAGAAGAACATGTTACTGACGACGGAGAAGCTAAAAGAGATGATAAGAACTACGCTTATGTAGCTGCCTGGGAATATACAGGAAAGCCAAGCGAAGCTATTTTGCATAAAGAACAATTAGAGTTTAATGATATTGAATTGAAAACACGCTCTTATAAATAAAAAGACATTATGAATTTAACGTTAAAAATTTGGAGACAAAACGGTGCGCAGGATAAAGGGCGTATGGTGGATTACAAAGTGACTGATATTTCTGAGCATATGTCATTTTTAGAAATGATGGATGTGTTGAATGAAGGGTTGGTTGCTAAAAATGAAGACCCTGTTGCTTTTGATCACGATTGTAGAGAAGGTATTTGCGGAACTTGTTCCCTGCATATCAATGGGGAGCCTCACGGTCCGGACAGAGGAATTACTACCTGTCAATTGCACATGAGAATGTTTAACGACGGAGACACCATTTATATTGAACCATGGAGAGCCAAAGCGTTCCCTGTAATCAAGGATTTGGTGGTAGACAGAACTGCTTTTGAAAGAATTCAACAGGCAGGGGCCTATATCTCGGTAAATACTTCCGGAAATACACAGGATGCGAATGCCTTGCCAATACCAAAGGTGGATGCGGATCTTTCAATGGATGCTGCGGCATGTATTGGATGTGGAGCCTGTGTGGCCTCTTGTAAGAATTCATCAGCGATGCTGTTTGTAGGAGCCAAGGTTTCACAATACGCACTGTTGCCGCAAGGTCGGGTAGAAGCCAAAGAACGTGTGATGAACATGGTGAAGCAAATGGACGAAGAAGGTTTCGGAAACTGTACCAATACAGGAGCATGTGAGGTGGAATGTCCTAAAGACATTTCTCTTGAAAATATTGCCAGAATGAACAGAGAATACTTAAAAGCCAGTATTTAGAATAGTTCATTTAGTCAAAGGATAATTTAAATGAGCCCCTGACACAAGTCAGGGGCTCATTTATGTTCTGAAATATCGAAAGTCAGCATTTTTAGAGTTTGATTTTGGTCCAGAATCTAAAGACCAATATTTAACAGATCTACCTGCAATTAATTTAAAAAACCTTAATTTTATGGGAACATCAAATACGCCATCTCATGCCAGAATTAAAGTTTCCAGTTGCTTCTAAATTCCCCAATACTGAAACCAGTATTTTCGCTGTCATGAGCAAGTTGTCGCATGAGGAAAAGGCGATTAATTTGTCCCAAGGATACCCAGACTTCGCAACATCATCAGAATTGATAGGGCTGGTAAATCAGGCCATGGAACAGGGCTTTAATCAGTATGCACCGATGCCAGGAATTTATTCTCTCAGAGAAATGATTTCTGAAAAGCTTCACTTTATGTACGGTACGGAGTACCAACCGGAAACGGAGATCACCGTGACGGCAGGAGCTACACAGGCTATTTATACAATAATAACGGCCTTTGTTGGACAGGAGGATGAGGTGATTATTTTTTCTCCAGCCTATGACTGTTACGCACCTTCCATTCGAATAAACGGAGGGAAAACAATTGAAATTGAATTAAAATCACCGGACTACGGGGTAGATTGGAAAGAGGTAAAAGCGGCTATTTCCCGGAAAACCAAAATGATCATTATCAATACACCTCACAACCCAACAGGAACTGTGTTGTCGAGCGATGATATGCTGATGCTTGAAAATCTGGTGAAAGACTCAAATATCATTATTCTGAGTGATGAAGTATATGAACATTTGATCTATGATGGAAGGGAACATCAGAGTATCGCAAGGTTTCCTGACTTGTCCAAGAGAAGTTTTTTAGTGGCTTCCTTTGGTAAAACATTCCATAATACCGGATGGAAAATGGGCTATTGTGCAGGCCCTGCTGAATTGATGAAAGAATTTAGAAAAGTGCATCAATACAATGTATTTAGCGTGAATCATCCGGTTCAAAAGGCATTATCGATCTATTTAAAAAACAAGAATAATTATCTCAGTTTACCCAGCTTTTTTCAACGTAAAAGAGATTTGTTTTTGGATGCCATTAAAGATTCTAAATTTTCATTTACACCTTCATCTGGTACGTATTTTCAGTTGCTGAATTATGCTGAAATCAGCGATGAATACGACCTCGAATTGGCCAAAAAATGGACTAGAGAACTGAAGCTTGCCTCGATTCCGATTTCTGTTTTTTATGAAAACAAAATTGACAGGAAGGCGCTTCGTTTCTGTTTTGCCAAAAGCGATGAGACCTTGTTAAAAGGCGCTGAAATATTGAATAGTATTTGACAGAGAATTACAAAGTATAAAGATCCATGGACCAACAGTTAAAAATTAGTTTGATTCAGACCGACAATAGTTGGGAAGATATCGAGGCAAATCTTTTGAGTTTGACACAGAAACTAAAAGAAACGGCAAAAGATGTCGATCTGATCGTGCTCCCGGAACTATTTTCAACAGGTTTTACTATGGAAGCTGACGATGTAGCCGAATCCATGGATGGAAAAGGCATAAGCTGGATGAAAGCGATGGCTGAGGAAAAACAAAGCCTGCTTATTGGCAGTCTGCTGATCTCAGAGGCAGGCGTTTTCTATAACAGACTTATTGTGGCATTTCCAGATCGAAGCATACGCTGCTATGACAAGCGGCATTTATTTTCCTTTGCAGGAGAGGACAAGGTATTTAAGGCTGGAACAGAGCGCTTAGTGTTTGAATATAAAGGGTTTAAAATTTGTCCTTTGGTATGTTACGATTTGAGGTTTCCGGTGTGGTCCAGGAATACCGAGGAAATCGATGTCCTGATATATGTTGCAAATTGGCCGGATGCCAGAATGCAGGCCTGGGATACTTTGCTAAAGGCAAGAGCCATTGAAAATTTGTGTTATGTGTTGGGTGTTAACAGGGTAGGAGTCGACTCAAATAACTTGGTGTATACGGGTCATTCATCCGTATTTGATGCCATGGGAGACTCTTTAATCAATTCAGAACCATCAAAAGAAGGCATCTATGATACTTTTTTGAAAACTTCACACCTTGCAGCCGTGAGAGATAAATTCAGCTTTTTAAACGATCGGGATGACTTTCAGATTACTTAAGAATTCACATCGGGATTTAATTGTTGCAGGGCATTTTTAATAGTTCCTTCAGTTCTTTCCAAGAGGGCATCAAAAGGCATAGAATCACTTTTGATAGGCTCATGCGCTTCCATGGTGACTTTGATACCTACACCCAAGGGAAAGGCTCCTTTTCGTACCAATCTCCAGGAATTGTTAATCGATAATGGAATGATATATGACGATGGTGCTTTTTTGACCATCATTTTAAGCCCACTTTCGCGAAATGGTTTGGGAATGGCAATCTTACTCCTTGTTCCTTCTGGAAAAATAACCGCCGTGAGATTATTTTCTTCAATATTCTGACCAAATTTCATCAAGGTATTGATGGCTTGGCGTCTGTCTTTTCTATCAATAAGTACATTGTCACCGTGTCGTAAATTATAAGAGACACTCGGAATCCCTTTTCCCAGTTCTTTTTTGGAAACGAAGTTTGGAAAATTTTTGAGAAAGTACCTGTACATCGGAGGGATGTCATAGGTACTTTGATGGTTTGATACTATGATGATTGGAGCATCCTTAGGGATGTTATGTTTGTTGATAAACTGTACCCTTGAAAATAAAAAGAACAAACTCCAGGTAAGCCCAATATTAAGTGCAACAACACTTGCTCGATGTGCTTTTTTGCCAAATACATTAAAACAAACCCATTGAATAGGGTGGAAAATCAATAAAAGCAAACCAAAAACCAGGTAGTGAATTACTGATAATGGATAGGATATTAGTTTCAAAAAGAATGCCATTTAAATCCTCTTAAATAATTACCGTTTATTATTCTCTAGAAAGACAACCACTGACTCCATGGAATTCTACTCAAAACAAAAAGTAAACCCAGCCCATAATAAAGGGTGATGGTTTTGAATTTACCAGCATCTGTAGTTTGTTTTTTATGCTTAGAAAAGCCCATCGTAATTAACACGATGGCCAGAATCATCATTAATGGATGTTCGACTACAAATAAGCGAATTGCAGGTTCTTTCATAGCAGCTCCCATACCATTTTCGAGTACATATGAGAATTGAGCCGACATAAAAAAAGCTAAAAAACCTATTAATAACTGTATGTGAGAAACGATGAGGGTGAACAAAGAGATTCTTAGATCTTTATCTTTGAATTCTTTTTTTGAAGTCATACCCAAGGCAGCATTAATTACCGCAAAGATCAGGATGAGTAAGGTTATATAAGCCCATCCAGAGTGTAACATTTTAATCATGGTAGTAGATTTTTAATTAGTAGGTCAAAAGTAATCATTAAAAAACAAAACCCCACTTATTCAATAAGTGGGGTTTAAAAAATAATTTATTTTGTATTAGAAGTTATAACGAACGCTTAGGTTCCAAGTAATTCCTAAACCAACAAACCCGCGGTTAGCTGAATCAACACCGTAGTAGTTACTACCATTTGCGTTGTCATCTCCCGATTGAATGTTTGTACTAAGTTCAGAAATATAATTAGTATCAAAAAGGTTGTTAATATTTCCTCTAAAGTATAAGTTATTCGTTTTTTTACCTACAGGAAGTCTGTAAGAAGCACCGAAATCCATAATTCCGAAAGCTGGTAATTTCAAGTTCTCTTTTACAGCTCCTACATTAGAATAAAGGTCAGCGTAATATCTGTAGTCAGCATCGATTGAAAAACGCTCTGTAATTCTCCAGTCAGCTCCTAATCCAAAGGTAGTTTGTGCAGCATCACCTACTTCACCACCATCAACATCGATAATTTCTTCTTCAATGATATTTTGATCTTCATCAGCAACTCTGGTTACTGAATTTCCTTTGTATCTCCAGTTTCCTAATGAAAGGAATCCTCTGGCTCTTAAAGAGTTTGTAATTCTATATACACCATCTATTTCAAGACCCATATGAAGTTGTTCAACACCAAAGTTTGTTGTATAAAGAACAACGTCCTGTCCTGTATCAGGATCTGTTTCAACATCCGAAGAACTTACCACTCTGTCTTTCCACGAAGTGCTATATAAGTTCACACTACCAGAAAATTTGTTGCCAGTATACTTATATCCTAATTCCATACCGAAAATCTTTTCATTTTCAGTCAATGGATTTACCTGGTTAGTAAAGTTCAAGTAGATATTATCATGATAAGGTTGACGAGAATAGTATCCGATGTTTCCATAAACACTATTTTGAGCGTTGATAAAATATGCACCCCCACCTTTAATATTAAAACCGAAATTGCTTACTTTTTCAGAATCTGTTCCAGGCTCAATATTGTCTGGTAACGGCACTGGCTCCCCTGTATCAGGGTCAATAACATTTTGAGTAGAAGTACCATCGATCAAATCTTGGTCAGCATACTGGTAATAGTCAAATCTCTGGTGATTTTGATTAGAGATAGACCCTTGAACGAATGCAGAGAAATTTTCATTAGCATACTCTAATTGAGAAAATAGACCTCCATAAGTAATTCTTTCATCATTAC